>JAITJU010000084.1 GCA_031278735.1 Zoogloeaceae bacterium | reverse complement strand
CAATAAAGGCAAAATTCTCATCAAGGACGGCATGATACAGGTCAAGGACCCATCGACGCTCGCCCAACTCAATCGTATGCAGGCCGATATTGCCAAAACGGCCCAGGCCATCCAGGCGCAACACACCCAGTTCGTGCAGCAGACGCCAAAATGAAAAACGCGCGCTGCCTGACAACGCCCCAAGCGCCGTATAACCATCCTGTTCCCGCAGCACATAATCGGGCAATCACATGAAACCGCGCCGGCCGATTACATGAAGCCTCTCATGGCGACCCGTTCCGCCTCATCTGACACAAGCCCCGCCGCGAAGCGGCAAGCCCAAAAATGCCGCGAGGCAAGCGGCAACGCCATTACCCTGCACACACTAAAGCGTTCGTACAATCGCCTTGAGAGCGTTTTACCCGATCGCCCGTAACGGAAGCGTCATTGTGTTACTGTCGCAATCGGCGCGCGACAGTCTTCAACCGTTTTCTCCCATAGTTCCACGTGAAACAATTGCCGCAACATTTCTCATATGAACACATGAAGCGAACTCGCCAACAGTCTAGCGGCGGCGACTTGCCGCCGGATAGCTTGGCGTACGCTTTGTTTCACGCGGCTCATCTGGTCGCCGACGTAATCGAGGGCGGCAACCTTACCCTGCGTTATGCGTCGTTGGCGCAAAAAAACCCTGACTGGTCGGACAGTACCCGTGGAGCAATCCGGGATTTGGCATGGAATACATTGCGCGATTATGGCCGAGGTGATCTTACGCTCAGTCATTTCCTGAGCAAGCCACTCCCCACGCCGATTCATGCGCTGCTCCTGGTGGCAGTCCAGCGCCTCGAACAACGTCCCGAACAAGCGCATACCGTGGTGAATCAAACGGTAGAAGCGGCCGCCCGCCAAAACGCGGGCTTCAAGGGTGTAGTCAATGGCGTATTGCGCAATATCCTGCGACGGCGTGCCGAGCTACCCGCATGGCGGGTGGCGGATACTGTCGCGCGTTACGCTCATCCAAAATGGTGGATTGAACGTCTCCGCCAGCAGTACGAAAACGACTGGGAAGCCATATTGACCACCGGGAATCTGCATCCGCCCATGAGTCTGCGCGTCAATCGCCGCCGTGCCACGGTCGATGAATATCTTTCCGAACTAGCGACGGTCGGTATCGAAGCGCAACGTCTTGCCAACGATGCCTTGCGTCTTGAGCGGCCACGGCCTGTGTCGCGCCTGCCCGGTTTCGAGGAGGGCAGGGTGTCGATACAAGACGCCGGAGCACAATGGGCCGCCATCTGGCTTGAAGCGCGCAACGGCGAACGGGTACTCGACGCCTGTGCGGCGCCCGGCGGCAAAAGCGCCCATTTGCTGGAACTAGCCGACATCGCGCTCACCGCGCTGGAACTCGACCCCGTGCGTGCCCAGCGGATACACGCCAATCTCGCCCGCCTCGGTCTCGATGCCGCCGTGAAAATCGCCGATTGCCGCTTTCCCGCCGATTGGTGGGACGGCCAGCCTTTCGACCGCATTCTTGCCGACGTACCGTGTTCGGCTTCCGGCGTCGTCCGTCGACATCCGGATATCAAGTGGCTGAGACGCGAAGCCGACATTGCCGCCTTTGTTGCACAACAAGCAAGCATTATCAATACACTTTGGCAGACCCTGGCACTTGGTGGCACAATGCTTTATGTCACTTGTTCGGTTTTCGAAGACGAAAATCGCTGCCAAATCGAGCGCTTCCTTGCTCGGCATCCGGATGCCGAGCTATCCGCGCCACAGATTCGGATACATACCATGCTGCCAACGATCGACCATGACGGCTTCTACTATGCGCGTTTGCGCAAGAAACCCAAACATGGCTGAATTCCCGCGCCGCCTGCTGCTGCTCATTGCGTTCCTGGCATTCATGCCGGCAAATGCCGACGACGGCCATATCACGCGCGTCGAAATCGTCCCCGCCGAAGAAGGCTACGTGCTCAACGCCGACTTCGACTTCGAACTCAACCCGAGGCTTACTGATGCCCTGGCGCACGGACTGGCGCTGCATTTCATTGCCGAGTTGCGGGTCGAACGTCCACGCTGGTACTGGTTCAACAAGACCATGAGCAACCGCCGCGTCGAATATCGGCTTTCCTACCATGCCATCACTCGTAGATACCGGCTCACCATCGGTAGCCTGCATCAAAGTTTCGAGAAACTGAAAGACGCCGTGCGCACCATGCAGCACATCCGCCATTGGCACGTCGCTTCCGCAGAGACCTTCACGCCCGGCGTCCAGTACGAAGCCGAACTGCGCTTCTTCCACGATACATCCCAACTTCCCAAGCTGTTCCAGCTCTCCGCGGTAACCAATGGCAGCTGGGAAATCGACACGGGCTGGATGGAATGGGTTTTCCTGCCCGCCGCGGCAACTCCGCAATGAAGAACATCGCCGTCGCCATCGTCGCTGTCCTAGTCGCCGTTTCGCTCTATTTGTTGGCCTCGGCCAGCGCCAACACCGATTTGTTCAGCCATTCCTACCCCTACCTGATAGCGATAAACGGGGTGTTCGTGGTAGCGATGGTGGCGACGATCGTCTATCAATTGATCCGCCTGCGACACGAATATCGCATCCGCCGTTTCGGGTCGCGCCTCAAACTTCGCCTATCGATGATGTTCGCATTGATGGCGCTTTTGCCCGGCCTGGCGGTCTACGCGGTATCGCTGCAATTCGTCGTGCGCAGCATCGAATCCTGGTTCGACGTGCGGGTCGATTCCGCCCTCGAAGGCGGTCTCGCCCTCGGTCAGAACGCGCTCGACTACCTCGTCGACCAGCTCAAGAGCAAGGCTGTCAGCATGGCCCTGGACATCGAAGGCCGGGACAATATCTCACCGGCGCAAATCAACCGCCTGCGCGAATGGATGGGCGTCGGCAGCGTCACCCTGCTCGGAATGAACGGCCAAATACTGGTCAGCGCGATCGACGGCGACGGCGCCGCCCGCTTGCTTCCGGACACCCCGCCGATCCAGCAATTGCGGCAGGCATACCAGAATCGCGGCCTCAGCATGGTCGAAAGCGGTCCCGATGGACGCCTGCTCATCCACCTGCTGGTGCCGATCGAAAGACGCAAACTAGCCGACGAACCTCGGCTGCTCCAGTTGATCCAGCCCGTCCCCGAGACCTTCGGCAAACACGCCGAAGCGGTGCAGGAAGCCTACCGCGACTACCAGCAACTCACCCTGGGCCGCGCCGATCTCAAGCTCATCTACACATTGACGCTCACGCTCGCCATGCTGCTGGCGCTCCTGACCGCCATCGCCGCCGCTTTCATCCTCGCCCGGCGGCTCGCCGCGCCGCTGCGGATACTCGCCGAAGGCACCCAGGCGGTCGCCCAGGGCGATTTCAGTCCGCGCCGGGCGCTGCCCGCGCGCGACGAACTTGGCATACTGACGCAATCCTTCAGCCAGATGACCCGCCAG
>JAITJU010000094.1 GCA_031278735.1 Zoogloeaceae bacterium | reverse complement strand
CTGCGCGGTTTCATCGCCAGCCCGGACGGTCGACAGATGCTGGAAGGCGAAAGGCGCGGACGCCCGGAAGATGACGAAACGATGGGCGTCGCCCTGGCGGAAGACTTGCGCGCGCGCGGCGCGGACGTCATCCTGGCCGCGCTGGCCAAAACGTAGGTCATTTTCGCGTTGTCTTCCGTCATGTCCGCGCTTCCCCTGCAAGGCCGCGTCATCGTGGTCACGCGCCCGCTGGCGCAGGCCGAAACGCTGGCGGCGGGCATTCGCGCCCTGGGCGGCACAGCCAGACTCTTTCCCCTGCTGGAAATTTCGCCTTGGCCGGATGACACGCTTTTGCGCGACACCGCCGCCCGCCTTGCCGACTACCGTTTTGCCGTATTCGTCAGTCCCAACGCCGCGCGTCATGCCCTGCCGCAACTCCTCGCCGCGGGCACGTGGCCGCCAAAGACGCGGGCTGTGGCCATCGGCGAGGGCACGGCGCGGGAATTGCAGGCGGCAGGGGTGCGCGATTGCCTCTATCCGCATCCGCATGCGGACTCCGAAGCCCTGCTGGCGCTCGCGGAACTTTCCGAATCTCGCCTGCGCGGTAAAAAAGCGGTTGTTTTTCGAGGCGACGGCGGGCGCGAGCTGTTGGCGCAAACCCTGACCGCGCGCGGGGCGCGGGTAGATTTCGTGCCGGTCTATCGACGCGACTGCGCAAAGGAGCGTCTGGCGGAACTCCACGCCGGGCTGGCCGCCCGCGCTTTCGCCGCGCTGACGCTTTCCAGCAGCGAAGCCTTGCGCCACCTCATGGCGTCGTGCCCGCCCGCGCAGCGGGAAATGCTTTGGCAAACGCCATTGTTCACGCCCCATGCCCGCGTCGCGGCAGCGGCGCGCGCCGCCGGTTTTTTGCGGACAATCGAGACGGAAACAGGCGACGCTGGTTTGCTGTCCGGGCTAAATGCTTATAATTGGCAACCATCATGAATGCAAAAGTCCAGCTCCCCGTTCTGCACACATCCGCGCGGCGGTTTTTTTGGCATAGCCCGTGGTTCTGGGTCGCGTTTATCGTGCTGGCGTTTTCGCTTTGGCAATGGCTGGAAACGCGCGCGGCGCTTTCCGGCGCGCGCCAGGAAATGGCGCAACGACTCGTTGAAAGCGAGCGCCAGATGCAGGAAAGCCGCGCGTTGGCCAACAAGGCCATGTCGGACGCCGCTGAATTACAGCGCAAATATGGCGCGCTGGAAGCCCGCCTGAGCGAATTTCAGGATCAGGCCAACGCCCTGCAAAGCCTCTATCAGGAGGCCGCCGTCAGCCGCGACGACGCGGTGCTGGCGGAAGTGGAACAAAACATCAACGTCGCCGCGCAGCACCTGCAACTCTCTGGCAATATTCCCGCCGCCATTCTTGCCTTGCAGGCCGCCGATCAACGTCTCGCCCGCCTGGAACCGCGTTTTCTGGCCTTGCGCCGCGCCTTCGCGCGCGATCTGGAACGGCTGCGCGGCACGGCCTTCGTTGACGTTTCCGGCGTGAATCTGCGTCTGGAAAATGTCATCACCGGCATCGACCGCCTGCCGCTGGCGCTGGATAACGTCCCCGCGCCGCCGCAGCGCGCGGACGCCGAAAAAACGCCGGAAGAACGCGCCGTCTGGTGGCGCGCTTTCGCGCAGGACGCCTGGAAGGAAATCCGGGGGCTTGTGCGCATCCAGCGCTTCGACCAGCAGTCGCCCGAACTCATCTCGCCTGACCAGAGCCGCATTCTTCGCGAAAACATCAAGCTCCGCCTGCTCAATGCCAGGCTGGCGCTGCTTTCACGCGATCAATGGACGTTCAGAAACGAACTCGCCGCCGCGGAGAACTGGCTGAAACGCTATTTCAACACCGACGCCAAACCTGTGCAGTCCGCCCTGACCCATCTGCGCCAGTTACTCGCCATCGAAATCGTCATCGATCTGCCCACCCTGCACGAAAGCCTCGCCGCCGTGCAGAACGCCAAGGCCAACCAGGAAAAACCCTGAATCATGCGCAGCTTCATCTGGTTGCTCGTTCTCATCGTTCTTGCGGTGGCCGCTTCCCTGCTGGCGCATAATGATGGCATCGTCATGATGATGCTGCCGCCTTGGCGCGTGGAAATTTCACTGACTTTTCTGGTCATCCTGTTGCTTTTCGCGTTCGCTTTGGCCTATGGCCTCGTCCGCGCACTGAGTTTCGCGCTGGCGCTGCCCAAAAAAGCGCGCGCCTATCAACAGGAACGCGAACGGGCGGAAGGACAGATCGCCCTGGAAAAAGCCATCCGTTTTCTCTTTGCCGGTCGCTATGGTCATGCCCTGCGCACCGCCGAAAGCGCTTGGCGGGTTGGGCAATTCGCCGCCACCGCCGCCCTGATCGCCGCCCGTGCCGCGCAACGGATGCGCAAGACGGAAGAGGTCGCCCTATGGCTGGAGCGCGCCGAAGTCGCTGCCGCCGGAGAAACAGCCATCGCCGCCCACATGATCGGCGCGGAAGTCGCGCTGGAAATGGGCGATGAACAGGCGGCGCTCACGCATCTACAGGAAGTGCAACGCCAGCAGGGACGCCATATTGCCGCCCTGCGTCTGGAGATGCGCGCCCGCCAGGGCATCGGCGATGTGCAGGGCGTGCTGCGCCTGCTGCGCCAACTGGAAAAACGCGACGGCATGTCCGCCGGAACCGCCAGCGAAATACGCCGCAAAACGCATCAGCAGGCGCTTCTGCAACGCCAGTCCAACGCGGGCGAACTGCTCGCCTACTTCAATGCCCTCTCCCGATCAGAACAGACGCCGCGTCTGGCGCTTTCCGCCGCGCGCAACTTGCACCGCGCGGGCGAAGACGGCGCAGCCGCCGAAATACTGGAAAACGCCATCGCCAACTTGGGCGACAACGATGAGATGTTCTCGGAACTGGCCGCGCTCTACGGTCGCTTGACGGCCACGCCCGGCAAGGCGCTGACCACCCGCATCGCCCACGCGGAAAACTGGCTTGCCGCCCGCCCACAGAATGCACGCCTGCTGCTGGCGCTGGGACGGCTGTGCATTCGTCAGCAACTCTGGGGCAAGGCAAAAAACTACCTGGAAGCGTCGCTTTCCATCGCCGCCAGTCACGAAGCCCATTTCACGTTGGCATGTCTGCTGGACTCGCTGGAAGAAACCGACGCCGCCAACCGTCATTTCCGTCTGGCGGCAAGCGCCGGTGAAGACGCCCCCTCCTGATGCGGCGCCTTTCCCCGAACTCGCCGCTCCCAATACGAATTTTCCCTCCGAATCAATGAGGAGCCTGTCATGGCCGTCGATATGCGAAAAATCTACAACTTCTACCCCGTCGAACCCGCGCCGCCGCCCGATAATCTTCCAACAGGCGGGGATTTGTACTACGAGTGCCTGCAATGCAAGGGAATCGTCAGTTCCGTTTCCCACATCAAAGCCGCTTGCGCCTGCGGCAACCTGAGCGGACAAGGCGGTAAAACCACAGTCAAGGATCCCAACGCAGTCCGGGTCGTGCGCGGCAAGCTGAAATAACCCCGCGCCGCAACCGCCGCCGGGCAAGCCGCCCCTTCCGTTCCAACAGTCGTCGCGTCGTGTCGTTGATGTCGCAGCAACAGCGCATCACATCGCCCCATGCGTCAGCGCGGCGGCACCTTTGGTCGAGACGGGGCAATACCCTCTTGTCGGTGCCGCGCTATGGCGCGGCGGGGCGGTAAAGCAGGGCGCGGATGTTCATGTCCAGCGGCAGGGCGTAATCCACGGCGGCAAGCGCGATGTTGTTCTCGATCTGAGTCAGCTTCAGGTTGATGAACACCCGATCCGCGCCTTCCGTGTAAGTGCCGATAACCAGCGCCTGCGCGTCGTGCTGCTGGGCGATGTCCCGGATTTCGCGGGTGAGCATCATCTCGCCTTCATGCCGCTTCATGTAGAGCTTCTGGCGAATCTTGAGCTCTATCACCTTGTAGCCCTGCTGCGCGAAACGCGCCCCCAGCTGCTCGGAAATCAGCCGCCCCAGCGGCGAGGATTCTTCCAGCGCGTTGAGGTTGACCAAGGTGGCGACAATAATCGGATGCCGCGGCGAAAGCGACTCCCCCGCTTGGCGCATCAGCGTGTCGGCAGACTGATAACTGGCGGCAATCAATTCGCTCTGGGCAACGCTGCTGTAGGAAACGGACGGATAACTTTGCTGCCGGGACGCGCAGGCGGCAAACATCAGCACAATCAGAAGAAGTGGAAAAAAACGGCGCATGATCAGCAATCAGGAAGGATCGCCCACAAGGGGAACCGGCGCGACGCGTGGCGGCGGCAATTTCTGCTCCGGACAAGGATGGTTCAGGGAACAGATTTCCTGCTCGTACAGAGGCAAGTCGGCGCTGCTCACATAATAAATGGTGCTGCCGCGCGCCGCGTAGCGCTTGTCGTCCAGAACGGAGAGAGTAACGATAATCTCGCCGCGCGCTTCCGGCAGGATGGTTGCGCGTTCGCGCTTCTCATCCTTTTCCGCGCGCGCCCACAATCCCGGCGCCAGCGTTCTTATCCATTTCACGTTATCCGCGTTTTCACGAAAGCGCACACTCTGCACATCCACGTGCAGCGCCAGCGCGCCCTCTTCCGCCTGCGAAACATGGAATCCCTGCTGTACCAGCGCCGTTATCAGCGCATTGACGAAAGCGCGAGAAAATTCGGTGACGTATTGCGGCGTCGCCACGAAAAGCGCCCGGCACGGCGCCATCTCCGCGCCGCAACGCTGCCCGCGCCGCAAGCTGCCCGCCAGATTGCGCGCCGCGTCTTTGGCGATGGTCTGCCAATGTTGCCCAGCCAGCAAACGCGGCTGATCGCTTTCCGGAAAGACTGAGGGCATCGGCACTGGCAACGGTTCGACCACTACCGCCGCCGCTTCATCGGCAACCGGCTCCGATGAGGAGGGAAAGCCGCCGCATCCCGCCAACCCCCATGCGGCAAGCAATACGCCCATGCCGGAACGCAAGGGAAAATTCGAGTCCATCGCAACAAACCCGTGACAATTCAGGAAGGCCGATTGTAACCCATCCTGTCATTGTGATTTTTTGCGCCTTCTCACAAAACAGGGCAATCGCACGAACGTCACCTCATGGCA
>JAITJU010000042.1 GCA_031278735.1 Zoogloeaceae bacterium | reverse complement strand
TAAAAGAAACCGTGGACCGCGCGAAAGCGAAAGCCTACTTTGAACAACTGCAAGGCGCCGCCATTTCGGTGTTCAAGGTCAACAACCTGCTCGATGGGTTCCTGCGCAAGTTCCTGCTCGAAGGCGGCTTTGATGTGGAATGATCTTGTTTTCCGCTTCTACGCTCCGGCGCGAAATCCGCGAAAGCAAGCACGGCCCGGAGCGGCGGGATGAGGCGGCGATCGATTTGGGCGCGGGCGCAGGCTTGGTCGAAGACATGCTGGCCGGAAGGCTGTTTCTGCCGCGCGACGCATCCGCGGCATCCTGGCAAGCGCCGCCAACGGCCTTCCATCCCCGTTGCCTTCCCCAGACTTTGTCACGACATGGTAATCGCGACCATCATGCCCTTTGATTATTCGGCGTTTCCTTTACAATGAAATCCTGCATCCCGCATCCCGCGCGCGGCATGACCTTGCGCGCATGCCCCATCTACGCGCGCCATAATCCCGGAGGAAACGAAGCATGCATTTCATTTATCTGGCGATCGCCATCGTGGCCGAGGTCGTGGCGACGACCGCCCTGAAGGCCTGCGCGGGCTTTACGCGCCTCTTGCCCTCCTGCGTGGTGGTCGCGGGTTACTGCATTGCTTTTTTCTTTCTTTCGCTCGCCATGGGAAAACTGCCGATCGGCGTCATCTACGCAATCTGGTCGGGGGTCGGCATCGTGCTCATCGCCATTGCCGCCTGGCTCTTCTACGGCCAGACGCTGGATTTGTACGCCCTTCTCGGCATCGGTCTGATCCTCGCGGGCGTCGTGGCGCTGAACGTGTTTTCAAAATCCGTGCCGCACTGACGCCGCGAACCGCTGTCCGCCGGGAACGCCTCACCTCGGCAGGAGCGAGCCGCCCATCAGGAATTCATCCACGGCGCGGGCGCATTGACGGCCTTCGCGTATGGCCCAGACAACCAGAGATTGACCGCGCCGCGCGTCGCCCGCCGCAAAGACGCCCGCGACATTGGTCCGGTAGCTGGTTTCGCCCTCGGTCTCGGCCCTGGCGTTGCCGCGCGCGTCTTTTTCCACGCCGAAGGCATCCAGCAGACCGGCGACCGGGTGCAGAAAACCCAACGCGAGAAAAGCGGCGTCGCAGGGAAGCTCGAAATCGACGCCGGGAATTTCGCGCATCTGACCATTTTCCCATTTTACCCGCGTGGCCTTGATTGCCTTGACCCGGCCTTGTCCGTCATCGACAAACGCCTTGGTCGCCACGGAAAATTCGCGTTTGGTGTCGCCTTCCCGGTGCGAGGAAGAAGTCCGCAGCTTCAACGGCCAGTAGGGCCAGGTCAGCCCCTTGTTTTCCTCTTTCGGCGGCATGGGCATCAGCTCGAACTGGGTGACGGAAGCCGCGCCCTGACGATAGCTGGCGCCCACGCAATCGGAGCCGGTATCGCCGCCGCCGATAACGACGACATGCTTTCCCTTCACGTTTATGGGGTTCGCCGTGCCTTGCTGCACTTCCTTGTTTTGCGGAATCAGGAATTCCAGCGCGGCATGGACGCCCTGCAATTCTCGTCCCGGCGCCGACAGGTCGCGCGGCACTTCCGATCCGGCGGCAAGAATGACGGCGTCGAAATCCTGGCGCAATTCCGCAGCGGACACGAATTCGTTCGCGTCATTGTTGATTCCGACCGGCAAGCTCCTGTCGCCGACGAGGACGCGGGTCTTGAAGCATACGCCTTCAGCCTGCAATTGCGCGACGCGGCGGTCGATGACGGATTTGTCCAATTTGAAGTCGGGAATGCCAAAACCCAGAAGGCCGCCGACGCGGCTGCTTTTTTCAAAGACGGTCACGTCATGACCGACTCTCGCCAGCTGCTGCGCGGCAGCCAGACCCGCCGGGCCGGAACCGACAATGGCGATTTTCTTTCCGCTCCTGGCCGCTGCGATCTGCGGCGCGAGCCAACCCGCATCCCATGCCTTGTCGATGACGGCGCGCTCCAGGGAACGTATGCCCACCGGCGCGGCGTTGATGCCCAGCGTGCAGGCGGCTTCACAGGGCGCGGGGCAGATGCGCCCGGTAAACTCGGGGAAATTATTGGTGGAATGCAGCACTTCCAGCGCCTTTCGCCAATCCCCCCTGTAGACCAGATCGTTCCAGTCGGGAATGCAGTTGCCCAGGGGGCAGGCGTTGTTGCAAAAGGGAACGCCGCAATCCATGCAGCGCGCGCCCTGCGTTGCCGCCGCCTCATCGATCAGGGTATGGACGAACTCCCGATGGTGTTGCAGGCGCGCATCCACCGGATCGCATGCTTCTTCCTGGCGTTCAAATTCGAGAAATCCCGTCGGCTTGCCCATTTTACGCGACCTCCTTCTGTTTGGCCGCTGCCAGTTCGCTCAGGGCGCGGCGGTATTCGTGCGGAAATATCTTGACGAATTTTTCGCGGTACTTCGGCCATTCGGCAAGGATGGCTTTTCCGCGCGGGCTGCCGGTCGTCTCGACGTGTTTCTGGATCAAGGCGCGCAGTTGCGGCTCATCGGCTTCGCCCAGATGAAAAGGGCCTTCCTGATCGGCGGCGGGCAACACTTTTTCCAGCGCCACCTGCGCAAGATTGCAGCGCGTCTCGAAGCTGCCGTCCTCATCCAGCGCGTAGGCGATGCCGCCCGACATGCCCGCCGCGAAATTGCGCCCCATCAGCCGCCCCAGCACGACAACCGTGCCGCCGGTCATATACTCGCAGCCGTGGTCGCCCACGCCTTCCACCACGGCAATCGCGCCGGAATTCCGAACGCAGAAACGCTCGCCCGCGACGCCGGAGAAAAACGCCTCGCCATCGGTCGCGCCATACAGCACCGTGTTGCCGACGATGATATTGCCGTCGGCCTCGCCGCGAAAATCCGGGTGCGGACGCGCGATGACGCGCCCGCCGGAAAGCCCCTTGCCGACGTAATCGTTGCCCTCGCCGATGAGTTCCAGGGTCACGCCGCGCGCGAGGAAAGCGCCGAAGCTCTGTCCCGCCGTGCCGGTGAGCGTGATGTGGATCGTGCCGTCCGGCAATCCCGCCGCGCCGTAGCGCCGCGCCACGCGCCCGGAGAGCATGGCCCCGACGGTGCGGTTGATGTTTTTTACCGGCAGTTCGATGCGCGTCTTTTCGCCCTTTTCCAGCGCCGGCCTGGCGCGCTCGATGAGGGCATGGTCAAGCGCCTTGTCCAGATTGTGATTCTGGCCTTCCGTATGCCAACGGCCTACTTCCGGCCCGGCTTCGGGCTGCTGGAAAATCCGGGAAAAATCCAGACCCTTTGCCTTCCAGTGTTCGATGCCGACGCGCTTTTCCAGGAGATCGGAACGCCCGATCAGATCGTCGAAACGGCGGATGCCCATTTCCGCCATCAGTTCACGCGCTTCCTCGGCGACGAAGAAAAAGTAATTGACCACGTGTTCCGGCTGGCCGGAGAAACGCTTTCTCAGCACCGGGTCTTGCGTCGCCACGCCGACCGGACAGGTATTGAGATGGCATTTGCGCATCATGACGCAGCCTTCCGCGACGAGCGGCGCGGTGGCAAAACCGAATTCATCCGCGCCCAGAAGCGCGCCGATCACCACGTCGCGCCCTGTCTTCATCTGGCCGTCGACCTGCACGCGCACGCGCGAGCGCAACTGGTTCAGCACCAGGGTCTGCTGGGTTTCGGCCAGCCCCAGTTCCCAGGCGCTGCCCGCGTGCTTGATGGAAGCCTGCGGCGAGGCGCCGGTGCCGCCGTCATGACCGGAAATCACGATGTGATCGGCCTTGGCCTTGGCCACCCCCGCCGCCACGGTGCCGACGCCGACTTCGGCCACGAGCTTCACGGAAATGCTGGCTTCGTCGTTTACATTCTTCAGATCGTGGATGAGCTGCGCCAGATCCTCGATGGAATAGATGTCATGGTGCGGCGGCGGCGAAATCAAACCGACGCCGGGCACCGAATGGCGCAAGAAGCCGATGTATTCGGAAACCTTGTGTCCCGGCAATTGCCCGCCCTCGCCGGGTTTCGCGCCCTGCGCCATCTTGATCTGGATCTGGTCGGCGTTGACGAGATATTCGGCGGTGACGCCAAAGCGCCCGGAGGCCACCTGCTTGATGGCCGAACGCAGCGAATCGCCTTCCTGGAACACGTAATCGCGCTCGACGCGGGAAGCGCCGATCACCTCGGAGAGCTTTTGTCCCGCTTTCAGGGGAACGAAACGGCGCGCGTCCTCGCCGCCCTCGCCGGTATTGGACTTGCCGCCGATGCGGTTCATGGCGATGGAAAGCGTGGTATGCGCCTCGGTGGAAATGGAACCCAGGGACATCGCCCCGGTCGTGAAGCGCCGGACGATTTCCTTCGCCGGCTCCACTTCTTCCAGCGGCACGGGCGCGCCCGCCGGCTTGAGGGTAAACAGGCCGCGCAGGGTCAGATGGCGTTTTGTCTGGTCATTGATGAGGCGGGCATATTCCCGGTAGGTCTCGCGGCTGCCGGAACGGGCGGCGTGCTGCAATTTGGCGATGGAATCCGGCGTCCAGAGATGTTCTTCGCCGCGCGCGCGAAAAGCGTACTCGCCGCCCGCGTCCAGCATGTCGAGCAACGCCGGGTCGGCGGAAAACGCGGCCTGGTGCAGACGCAAGGCTTCCTCCGCCACCTCGAACACGCCAATGCCCTCGATCCGGGACGGCGTGCCCGTGAAATACTTGTCGACAAACGCCTGTTGCAGCCCCAGCGCCTCGAAGATCTGCGCCCCGGTATAGGACATGTAGGTGGAAATGCCCATCTTGGACATGACTTTGCGCAGCCCCTTGCCAATGGCCTTGACGAAGTTCGCCACGTTCTTTTCCATCTTTTCGGCATCGTCCCCGGCCAGGGCGCGCAAGACGGCAAGCGCCAGATAAGGGTGCACGGCTTCCGCGCCATAGCCGCCCAGAAGCGCGAAATGGTGCGTCTCCCGCGCCGACCCGGTTTCCGCCACCAGCCCGGTGGAAGTCCGCAGACCGCCCTTGACCAGATGCTGATGAATGGCGGAAGTCGCCAGCAAGGCGGGGATGGCCAGATGATCCCTGTCCATGCGCCGGTCGGAGACGATGAGGATATTCGCGCCCTGCTTGACCGCGTCTTCCGCCTCCGCCGCGAGCGAGGCCAGCCGCGCCTCTATGCCTTCCTTGCCCCAGGCGATCGGATAACAGATGTCCAGTTCATACGATTTGAACTTGCCGCCCGTGTATTTGCCGATGTGGCGGATTTTTTCCATGTCGCCTTCCAGCAGCACCGGCTGCGCGACTTCCAGACGAATCGGCGGATTGATGTCGATGGTGTTCAGGAGATTGGGCTTGGGGCCGATGAAAGAGACCAGCGACATCACCAGTTCCTCGCGGATCGGGTCGATCGGCGGGTTCGTCACCTGCGCGAACAGTTGCTTGAAATAGCTGTACAGTATCCTGGGTCTGTTCGAGAGCACCGGCAGGGCGCTGTCGTTGCCCATCGAACCCGTGGGCTCGTCGCCCGTGCTCGCCATCGGCGCGAGGATGAACTTGATGTCCTCCTGCGTGTAGCCGAAAGCCTGCTGGCGATCAATGAGCGCCGCCGCGTTGTCGTCCGCGGCTTCTTCCGCCGTCGGCACGGCATCCAGACGGATGCGGACTTTTTCTATCCATTCGCGGTACGGATGCGCGGACGCCAGCGCGTCTTTCAGCGCCTTGTCGTCAATGACGCGCCCCTGATCCATGTCGATCAGAAACATCTTTCCCGGCTGCAAACGCCATTTTCTGACGATCCTGTGTTCCGGAATCGGCAGCACGCCGGATTCGGAAGCCATCACCACCAGGTCGTCGTCCGTGATCAGATAACGCGCCGGACGCAGGCCGTTGCGGTCGAGCGTGGCGCCAATCTGACGACCGTCAGTGAAGGCGACGGCGGCGGGGCCATCCCAGGGTTCCATCATCGCCGCGTGATATTCGTAAAAGGCGCGCCGGTTTTCGTCCATGTCGGCATGTTTTTCCCAGGCTTCGGGAATCAGCATCATCAACGCGTGCGCCAGCGAATAGCCGCTCATCACCAGCAATTCCAGCGCGTTGTCGAAAGCGGCGGAATCAGATTGACCCGGATAATGCAGCGGCCAGATTTTTTTCAGATCCTCGCCCAGAAGCGGCGAGAAAGTCGCCTGCGAACGCGCCGTAAACCAGTTGACGTTGCCGCGCACCGTATTGATTTCGCCATTGTGGGCGATCATACGGAAGGGATGCGCCAGATCCCAGGTGGGGAACGTGTTGGTGGAAAAACGCTGGTGTACGAGCGCCAGCGCGGAAACGACGCGCGCGTCCTGCAAATCCTGATAATACAGACCCACCTGCCAGGCCAGCAGCATTCCCTTGTAATTGACCATGCGCGCGGAAAAAGAAGGCACATAGAACTTGCCGCCGTGCGTCAGCTTCAGCGCCTTGATGGCGTTGGCGCTGCGGCGGCGGATGACGTAGAGCTTGCGTTCCAGCGCGTCGGTGGTCAATACGTCCGCGCCGCGCCCGACGAATACCTGGCGGATTACCGGCTCGGTGGCGCGCACCGCGGCGGAACCCAGCGTCGCGTGATCGACCGGCACGTCCCGCCAGCCCAGAATCACCTGCCCCTCCGCCCTGGCATTGCGCTCGATTTCCGCCTCGCACGCCTGCCGGGAAGCCGCCTCGCGCGGCAGAAACAACATGCCCACGCCGTACTCGCCCGCCGCAGGCAGGGTGACGCCCTGTTTTGCCATTTCCTCGCGGTAGAACTGGTCGGGGATCTGGATCAGGATTCCCGCGCCGTCGCCCTGCAAGGGATCGGCGCCCACCGCGCCCCGGTGATCGAGGTTTTTCAGGATCAGCAATCCCTGCTCGATGATGCCATGACTTTTTTGCCCCTTGATGTGGGCCACAAACCCCACACCGCAAGCGTCGTGCTCATGCGCCGGATCATAAAGACCCCGCTGTTCAGGTGTACCTGCCATTTGTACTCGATCCCTCATGTCTGCCGGTCTGCCGCCAACCAGAGCGCCCCCCGCAAAACCCGGTGAAAGGGCGCGAATATACCGCCGAATCACAAGGTTTTTCAAGCGTTCTTTACAACGGACAGCTTTTTCCCGCAGCGGGCGGATGCCCGCGAACGCGCCGCGCCGCTCTGACCAAGGATGGCGCGTCCCTTGCCCCATTCGCCGCGCTCGTCCGGCGCTTCTCGACGCTCGCGGCACGCGGGCGGGCATATGCATGTACATATCGCCGCTTTTGGCTTAGACTTGCCGCCCGTTCTCCCGCAAGGCAAGGGGAACGGAAAGGGCGGCGCGTGCCGCCATTTTGTTTGGTTTCCGGGGATTGTTTTCCAATGTCGCACCTGATGAATACCTACAACCGCCAGCCAGTAACGTTTTGTCGCGGCAAGGGCTGTTATCTCACCGATACCGATGGACGGGTCTATCTCGACGCGCTGGCCGGCATCGCGGTCAATACTCTGGGGCACGCGCATCCCGAATTTGTCGCCGCGCTGGCGGAACAGGCGGGAAAACTGCTGCATGTCTCCAACGTCTATCGCGTCGAACAGCAGGAGACGCTGGCGGATTTGCTGGCGGCGCGATCAGGCTTGAGCGAAGCCTTTTTCTGCAATTCCGGCTGCGAGGCCAATGAAGCGGCCATCAAGCTCGCCCGCATGTACGGACACAAAAAGGGCATCGACCGGCCCGCGATCCTCGTCCTGGAAGACGCCTTCCACGGACGCACCCTGGCCGCCCTTTCCGCCACCGGCAATCCAAAGGCGCAGGCCGGGTTCGAGCCGCTGGTGGAAGGATTCATCCGTGTGCCCCGCAACGACCGGGAGGCGCTTTGCGCGGCCATCCGCGACAACCCCGGTGTCGTGGCGGTACTGCTGGAAGCCATTCAGGGCGAGGGCGGCGTCGAGCTGCTCGCCGACGATTACCTGAAAAGCGCCCGCCAGCTCTGCGATGAAAAGGCGCTCCTCCTGATTTGCGACGAGGTGCAGTGCGGCATGGGGCGCACCGGCAAATGGTTCGCCTATCAACACGCGGGCATCCTGCCGGACGTGGCGACGCTCGCCAAGGGATTGGGTTCCGGCGTGCCCGTCGGCGCCTGTCTCGCGGGTGGTCGGGCGGCGGGGTTGTTCGGGCCGGGCAACCACGGCTCCACCTTCGGCGGCAATCCGCTGGCGATGACGGCGGCCATCAAGACCATCGGGATCATCGAGGCCGAGGGGTTGTTGCGGAAGGCCGCGCAGACCGGCGCGGATATCCGTGACGAACTGGGGCGGCAACTGGAAGACGCGCCGGGAGTAAGGAAGATTCGCGGGCGCGGCCTGATGATCGGCATCGAGCTGGATCGTCCCTGCGGCGCGCTGGTGAGCGCGG
>JAITJU010000020.1 GCA_031278735.1 Zoogloeaceae bacterium | reverse complement strand
CCCTATACCAGGACAGGCGTGCTGGGCGGCATCATGCTGGGATTGGGACGCGCCCTGGGCGAGACGATGGCGGTCACCTTCGTCATCGGCAACATGAATCAGCTGCGTTCGCCCTCGCTCTTCGAGGCCGCCAACAGCATCACTTCCGCGCTCGCCAATGAATTTGCCGAAGCCGCGCCCGGAATGCACCAGGCGGCGCTCATCTACCTGGGGCTGGTTCTGTTTTTGATTACCTTCGTGGTGCTGGTCTTTTCCCGCCTGTTGCTCATGCGTTTGCAAAAAAATGAAGGAGGGCGCGCATGAATATCGCCCCGGAAACCGCCGCCGGGGTGCGGCGCTCCGCCTTCTCCATCCTTGCCGCCGCTCTTGGCTTTGGTCATCCGGAGTTCGCGGCCAGGGCGCGGCGCTTCGCGCGCCGCCGGTATGCCAACATGATAGCGTTGAGCTTGTCGTTCGCCGCCATGCTGTTCGGCGTTTTCTGGCTCCTGTGGATACTGTGGGAGACGCTGGCGATCGGCTTTGGCAGTCTGAATCTCGCGCTTTTCACGGAAAACACGCCGCCGCCCAACGACATGGGCGGGCTGGCCAACGCGATTTACGGCTCTTTCCTGATGGCGGCGCTGGCGGCTTTCGTTGGCGCGCCGGTAGGCGTCCTTTCCGGCATTTACCTGGCCGAATACAATCCGCGCGGATGGCTGGCGGTCACCGTGCGTTTCGTCAATGATCTCCTGCTTTCCGCGCCTTCCATCGTCATCGGGCTTTTCGTCTATGCGGTCATCGTCATCCGTTTCCGGCAGTTTTCCGGCTGGGCGGGCGCGGCGGCGCTGGCGCTCATCGTCATCCCGATTGTCATCCGCACCACTGAAAACATGCTCGCGCTGATTCCTTCCAGTCTGCGCGAAGCCGCCTACGCGCTGGGCGCGCCCAAGTGGAAGGTGATCGTCAAGGTCACCCTGAACGCGGCGAGGGCGGGGGTTTTGACCGGCATTCTGCTGGCGGTGGCGCGCATTTCCGGCGAAACCGCGCCCTTGCTTTTCACGGCGCTCAACAACCAGTTCTGGAAAAGCGGTCTCTCCGGCCCGACCGCCAGCCTGCCCGTCACCATTTTTCAGTACGCCATGAGTCCCTATGAAAACTGGCAGCAGCTGGCCTGGGCGGGCGTGTTTCTGATAACCCTCGCCGTGCTGGGACTCAACATCCTGGCGCGTCTCATTTCCGCGACAAGAAACGGCTCCTCATCATGACGGACACCACGACCCGCGCCGCGCCCGCCGTCAAGATGGCGGTGCGCGCCCTGAATTTCTACTACGGCAAATTCCAGGCGCTGAAAAACATTCATCTCGACATTCCGGCCAACCGGGTGACGGCCTTCATCGGCCCTTCCGGCTGCGGCAAGTCGACGCTCTTGCGCACCTTCAACCGCATGTTCGAGCTGTACCCGGAACAGCGCGCCGAAGGCCAGATTCTGCTCGACGGCGAGGATCTGCTGACCTCAAGGCAGGACGTGGCGCTGATTCGCGCCCGCATCGGCATGGTGTTCCAGAAGCCGACGCCGTTTCCGATGTCGATTTTCGACAACATCACCTTCGGCGTGAAGCTCTTTGAATCGCTCTCCCGCCTCGATCTGGAGGAGCGCGTGGAATGGGCGCTGAAAAAGGCGGCGCTGTGGGACGAAGTGAAAGATAAACTCTCCCAGAGCGGCGCGAGCCTTTCCGGCGGCCAGCAGCAGCGGCTGTGCATCGCGCGCGGCATCGCCATCAAACCGGAGCTTTTGCTGCTCGATGAACCCTGTTCGGCGCTGGATCCGATTTCCACCGCCCGCATCGAGGAACTGATCGCGGAACTGAAAAAGGATTACACGGTCATCATCGTCACCCACAATATGCAGCAGGCCGCCCGTTGCAGCGACTACACGGCCTACATGTATCTGGGCGATCTCGTGGAATTCGGCGAAACCGAACAGATGTTCTTCAAACCCGGTCGCCGCGAAACCGAAGACTACATCACAGGCCGTTTCGGCTAGGAGCATCATGAACGAAAAACATCTCTCCTCTCAATTCGACAGCGATCTGAACAATATTTCCTCGCAGCTGATGGCGATGGGCGGGCTGGTCGAAACGCAGGTTCACCGCGCCATTGCCGCGCTGGCGGGTTTTTCCGCGACACTGGCGGCAGAAGTCATCGAAACCGATGATCAGGTCGACAACATGGAAGTCACCATTGACCGGGCGCTGACTTCCATCATCGCGCTCCGCCAGCCCACCGCCCGCGACCTGCGCCTGCTGCTGGCGATTTCCAAGATCACCACCAATCTGGAGCGCGTGGGCGACGAAACCCACAAAATCGCCCGCATGGTCAAATCCATCGTCGAGAGCGGCGGCGCGCGCAACATGCCCATCGGCGACCTGCGCGTCGCCACCGACCTCGCCGCCGACCTCATCCATCGCGCCCTGGACGCCTTTGCCCGTCTGGACGTAAGCGCGGCCATCGTCATCATGAAGGAAGACGACCTGATCGACCGCGAATTCAAGGGGTTTACGCGCAAGCTCATCACCTACATGGTGGAGGATCCGCGCGCCATCAGCGACAGCCTGAATCTCCTCTTTCTCGCCAAGGCCGTCGAGCGCATCGGCGATCACGCCAAGAACATCGCCGAATTCATCATCTACATCGTCAAGGGAACCGACGTGCGCCACAGTTCGCTCACGCAAGTCGAAACCGCGTTACAGGAACCCTGAAAGGAGCCTCGCGCATGGCGCTGCAAGCCATTCCCAAACCCCGCGTTCTCGTTGTCGAGGACGAGCCTGACATTCTCGAACTCATCCTCGTCAATCTGCGCCACAACGGGTTTGAACCCGTTTTTGCCGAGAATGGCGCTTCCGCCTGCACCCAGGTGGACGCCATCCTGCCCGACGTGATTTTGCTGGATTGGATGCTGCCCGGCGCGCAAAGCGGCCTTGACCTGGCGCGTCACTGGCGCGCCGCGCCGCGCACACAGCACATTCCCATCATCATGCTGACCGCCAGGAGCGAAGAAAGCGACAAGGTGCGCGGCCTGGAAAACGGCGCGGACGACTACCTCACCAAACCTTTTTCCAACAAGGAACTCGTCGCCCGCATCCGCGCCGTGCTGCGCCGCCGCGCGCCCGAACAACTGGCCGACGTGGCGCGCGTGGGCGCGCTGACGCTGAACGCCGGGAAATTCCGTGTGCATTACGCGGGCAATGAAATCAAGCTCGGCCCTTGCGAATTCCGCCTGCTGCACTACCTGATGAAACACCCCGATCAGGTCATGAGCCGCGCCCGCCTGCTCGACAAGGTGTGGGGCGACCATGTGTTCATCGAGGAGCGCACCGTGGATGTGCACATCAAGCGCCTGCGCGCCGCCATGGGCGCCGCGGGCGGCCTCATCGAAACCGTGCGTCTGGAAGGCTACCGGCTGACCGCGAAGGCGCCGCGCTGAATTCCGGCGCGTCCGAACGCGGCTCGGCACGGTTCGACGGAAGATTCGCTCGCCCTGTTCAATGTTCGATATCGCCAATATTTCCTCCGCCCTGAACGCCTGACATGTCCCGCTTTCTCTTTCTTTTCGCCTTCATGCTGATCGGCGCGGGTCTTTTCGGCGCCGTGTTTTCCGCGCCCCTTGGAACCAATTGGGGACTCCTGGCGGGCGGACTGGCGGGCGCGCTGGTCTGGCTTGTCCGCGAAGATCGGCAGGGACGCCGCCTGCTCGATTGGCTTTCCGCGCTGAAAAAAACGCCGGTCTCCGATGCCGCCGCCATCGCCTCGCCCGCGCGGCTATCGTTTTTCTGGCGCGAATTCGCCGAACACGCGGAACGGGTGTTGCGTCTGCACCATCGCGCCCTGCAAAAACAGCGCCTGCGCACGGAAAACCTGATTGACGCCCTGCAAGCCACGCCCAACGGCATCATCATGCTGGACGCAAGAAGGCGCATCCAGTGGATGAACACGTTCGCCTGCCTGCACTTCGCCCTGGACGCGGAGCGCGACATCGGGCAGTCGATAACGCATCTGCTGCGCGATCCGGTTTTCGTCGCCGGGCTTGTGCGCCAGGAATTCTGCAAGCCCATCCTCCTGACCAGCCCATGCAGCACGCCTCGCCAGCCCATGCGCCTTTCCCTGCAACTTTGTCCCTACGGCAAAAACCGCCTGCTGCTGCTTTCCCAGGAAATCACGCACATCGAGAAAGCCGAAGCCGGGCAGCGCGCCTTCATCGCCAATGTCTCGCACGAGCTGCGCACGCCGCTCACCGTGCTTGCCGGATTCATCGAAACCCTGCAAACCCTGCCGCTCGACGAGGAAGAACGCCAGGATTACCTTGCGCGCATGGAACGCCAGGCCTTGCAGATGCAAACCCTGGTTGCCGATCTGCTCACCCTTTCCTGTCTGGAAGAAAGCCCGCCGCCCGATTTCACGCAATGGTCGCCGATCCGCGGCCTGCTGACGGTCTGCGCCGCCGAAGCGCGCGCCTTTGCTGGTCTGATCGCCAAAAATGCGCAGGCAAAAGCGCATCAGATCCATTTTCCCGCCGACGCCGGTCTGGGCGAAATCGCCGGCAACGCCCGCGAACTGCAAAGCGCCTTCAGCAACCTTGTCCATAACGCCATCCGCCACACGCCGCCCGGCAGCCGCGTCGACGTTTACTGGCAACACAACGAGGACGGCAGCGCCACGCTCACGGTGCAAGACAACGGCCCCGGCATCGCGCCCGAACACCTGTCTCGGCTCACCGAACGCTTTTACCGCGTCGATCCTGGCCGTTCCCGCGAAAGCGGCGGCACGGGACTGGGGCTTTCCATCGTCAAGCATGTGCTGCAACGCCACGGCGCGGCGCTGGAAATCGACAGCGCGCCCGGGCAGGGCGCGCGCTTTTCCGCGACCTTTCCGAAGTCAGGAATCCGGCATTAGGGTGTGCTCACACCTTGCGGGCAACCGGTTGCGGCGCCCGCCGACGGCATGTCCCGCGCAGGAAAGGAAAAAAGCCGGATGGCGAACACGGTTGTTCTACCGGGGAAAAGCGGTTGTCCTCAGTCTCCCGTCCGCTGAAAAACGGGAACGAAAGCCTTGCCGCCGTTTGTGGAAGTCAGCACTTCAACCCTGACGCCGTAGAGCCGTTCCATGCCTTCCGGGGTAAGAAGGGTTTGAGGCTTGCCATTTTGCTGGATGCTGCCGTTTTCAAGGAGCGCGACACGCGTTGCGACAAAGAGAGCGTGCTCCGGGTGGTGCGTGGTTTTCAGGATGCCGATGCCCTGGGCGGCGAGTTCGTCGAGGCACACCAGAAGCTGTGTTTGATGTCCGAAATCCAGGCCGGATACGGGTTCGTCCATGACGATCAGCTTGGCTTCCTGCGCAAGCGCCCTGGCAATGAGCACAAGCTGGCGCTCACCGCCTGAGAGTTCTGTATAGATGCGATACCGCAAGGCTTCGATCCCCATGCGCCGCAGGGCGTCTTCCACGGCGCGGCGATCCCGCGCAGAAGCGCGTCCCCAAAGGCCGCGATGTGGTAGGCGTCCCAGCGTCACGACTTCGTCTACCGTATAGGGAAAGGGGGCGATGTGCGCCTGTGGAACGTAGGCAACGGTCGCCGCGATTTTCTGGTGATTGAGTGTGCCAAGCGGCTGGCCGTCCAGTTCCACGCTGCCCGCGTCCGGGCGCAGCAGGCCCAACATGCAGCGCAGCAATGTTGTCTTGCCCGCGCCATTGCCGCCCAGAAGGGCGAGGATTTCCCCTTCCCCGAATTCGAGATCGACGTGATCAAGGATTATCCGCCCGCCGCGCCGAAAAACGAGGCCCTTGACGCAGAGTCGGCTCGTCATGTATTCCACCCGCGTCGGACATGGCGCAACACGATCAGGAATACCGGAATGCCGAAAAGTTCGGTAATGATGCCGATGGGAATTTCCTGGGTCGAGAACTGGCGGGCTGCGAGATCGGCCAGCAATAGAAAGGCCGCGCCCAGCAGCGCTGAGGCCGGGAGCAGGCGCGTGTGGCCGGGGCCGGTCAACAGCCTTGCCACGTGCGGGATGAAAAGGCCGATCCAGCCAATCATCCCGGCCAACGACACGGTGACGGCGCAAAGCAGCGTCGCGCAGCCGATGACGCCATAGCGGGTAAACGTGACCGGCACGCCCAGCGTGCGCGCCTCGTCGTCGCCCATGGAGAGCGCGTCGAGCCAGCGGGAAAGGGCGCAGAGCGCGGCAATGAGTGCGACGACCGGCAAGCTGAGCCACAGCACATCCGGTAGACTTGCCCCGGAGAGCGATCCCATGAGCCAGATCACGATTTCCGGCAACTGGTTCTCCTGGTCGGCGGTGTATTTCACGATAGAAAGAAGCGCCGAAAAAAGCGCCCCGGAAATGATGCCGCCCAGAATCAGGAGGAGCAGGGAACTCTGCCCGAAACTCCGGGCGATAAAAAGCGCCACCGCGACCGCTGCAATGCCGCAGAAAAAAGCACTCGTCTGGATCAGTATCCATGACCCGCTGATGAGAATGCCCAACGCCGCGCCGAACGCTGCGCCGGAGAGCACGCCCAGAAGGTTGGGCGAGACCAGCGGATTTTGAAACACGCCCTGGAAAGCCGCACCGGAGACGGCAAGCGCCGCGCCGATCAGCAGGGCCGCCAGAACGCGCGGCAAGCGGATTTCCACGAGCAGGTTATAGAGGAGCGCGTAACGTTCGCCCGGCATGTCGCCGAAACCACAGGAGACGGTGAGAAAGCGCAGGATGTCGCCAAAAGAAAGCGGATACGGCCCGGTCGAGAGCGCGTACAGCGCCAATGCCAGAAGGCCGATCGCCAATCCCTGATGCAACAGGAAAGGATGCCGCTTGCCTGTCATCGGCTTGCCCTCGGAGGGAAGGGATTTATGGCTTATGCTTATCCGAACCGTACCCGCGCCTCGCCCCAGGGAAAGCGTAAAGGTTGCGTCTTGGTGCGGCGACGGTTAATCATGCGGATGGACATGGCTTCCAGCCAAGTCCAGTACATTTCGCGCATTTCTTCGGAAAGCCCGCTTTCACCCAGCGCGATGTAGAGCTTTTCCAGCCAGATTTCGCGGGCGCGCTCGTCGATCTCAAAAGGAAAATGGCGGGTGCGGATACAGACGTTGTCGCCTTCCGTGGCGCTATAGGCGGCAGGGCCGCCGCAGGCTTCAACGAAGAAAGCAGAGATGACCTGCATCCGTTTGGCGAAAACCGCATCATCGGTGGCGAAAAGATGGCCGATTTCCGCGTCCTCGCGCAACAGGCTGTGGTGCCGAAAAACAAGCGCGCGCAATTTTTCCTCGCCGATTTCCGCAAACAGCGCATGGGTGGGAAAGCGTACTTCCGGGTATTCCAAGTCGTGGCTGGCGGGCACATCCCGCCCCGAATGAAAACCGCCAGTGCGGTTGCAGGCGCAGCGATGCCTGGATTCGGCGCTTTGAGGGATTTGGGCGGTTTGGCACATGGGAATTTCCTCTTGGAAAATTTGGAAAAGGCGGGCAGGAAGGAACTTTCAGGAACGTTTGTCTACATGTCATCTGAACAATTGCCCGAAGTCCGCCTCCGAAAGTTCGAGGTTGTAGAAAAGCCGGTAGAAATCGCGGGTTTCCGCCTTCAGATCGAGCGGGAATTCACCGGGATAAAAAAGATTCGCCAACCACAGCGCGCCCAAGGCGCGGGTGTAGGAAGGTGGACGGTCGATCCAGTTATGCGGCCATTGGGGAGCCAGGTGAATCCGTCCTTCCTTCACCGCCTTCACCTTTTGCCAGCGCGCATCCTTGGCAATCAGGGCGGGCAAGTTCCGGTTGAAAGTGACGATCACATCCGGCGCGAAGGCCACGACCTGCTCGACGCTGACCTTATCCATGCCCATGTGCGAACTGGCCTGGCAGCGATAGACGTTGTAGCCGCCCGCCAGCTCGAAGGCTTCGGCGTGAAACGAGGTATGGCAGTCCGTCGCCAGCCCATCCGGCCCTTCGGCGTAATAGACGCGCGCGCGTTTTTCCTCGGGAATGGCTTTCAGCTTTTCCAGCCGGGCGAGGCTTTGTTCAACATACTTTGCCAACGCCTCGCCGCGTTCCGTCTTTCCCAGCAAAGCGCCGGTAAAGCGCAGGGCGGCGGGCCAGTCGGAGAGGGTATCAAGTTTGACGAACACGGCGGGCAGCCCCATTTTGCGAAATGCCTCGTCGATGCGCTGGACGGGAACGAACGGCGATTGCCAGGCCAGCGCGAAATCCGGCTTCTGCGCGAGCACCGCCTCGGCGTTCATCTGCGGCCCCATGCCGAACACGCCGCCCATTACCGGCAGTTTCGCCAGCCGGGGCGGAAAGAACCGCGCCGCCTCCGGCGGAATGCCAAAACTCAGGCCGATCATCGCTTCCGGGTCAATGGCGTGCAGGAGCACATTCAGGGGCGGCGCGGAACCAAACACCCGTCTGGCATCATCGGGTATCGTCACCCTGCGCCCCGCCATGTCGGTGACATCACCGGCCTCCGCCGTGGATGTCAGAACAAGGCACAAGACCAGCAGCAAACCGGAAATCGCGCGATATTTCATGACATGCTCCTCAGTTCTTGGCGGACGGCAATTGCCCCGCAGGTGGGTTCTTCCTGATTATTGCGACTATATGCGGCGCTTCGCGCCGTGGGATGTGCGCCCTCACTCGCCCCTGCCGGGGCACCCTCCCCCACAGGGCGGGGGAGGGAAAGACCAGCGCCGCGCCAATGCAGACCTCGACATTCCCCGCGCCGGAAACCTCATCGGCACAGCCTTGCCGGATGGCCGCCACCGCGCCCACCCCGCCGCCGAAGCCGCCAGCAAGACGCCGCTGGCGCGCGACGGACAGCATAGAGCAAGGGGCGTACCATGTCTGTATACCACAGGCTACTGCCATCCAGAAAAACAGGTCAACATGGCACGAAACCCGCGTAAACAAAGGAATTACAGTAAGGCACCAATGATAATGGCGCGATATATACTATGTATCACAGACCATAAAGATTGTCGGGATTGCTTCAAATTTCCGGTTTTCCTGTCGGCTTTGCGACAAACCCCTGTCTTCCCCCTCCTATCCGGCCTGGATGCCCGCCTTCAGACTCCAGGGCAATCGCATGAATACATTTGTCATTGCGCCTGGTTGTTTGCCGGGTTACCGTACGAGCGAAACACCTCCAGAAAGAGAGGTTGGCGGCCTTCAGACCCGCCCTTGTCGCCAGTTCCATCGCTGCAAACCTCTTTTGACCCGCCCTTGCCAGAAGCTTTTCCTCCCCGCCACGGTCACTTCCATTGCATATGGCATTCATGCGATTGCCCTGGCAAAGGTCAAATGCGCTTACCCTGATTCCGATTCCTGTTATATAATCGCCCGTTTTTCAACCTTGCTCCACTGGAAAGCATGACCAGGGGGCTTTTGCCATAAGGAGTGTTCATGCGTCATTACGAAATTGTTTTTATTGTCCACCCGGATCAGAGCGAGCAGGTGTCGGCGATGGTGGAACGCTATCGCGCGCTTATCGTCGGGCGGGGCGGACAGATTCATCGGCTGGAGGATTGGGGGCGGCGGCAACTGGCTTACGCCATCGAGAAAATCCACAAGGCGCACTATGTGCTGATGAATATCGAATGCGACAACGAAACGCTGGCGGAGCTGGAACATGGCTTCAAGTTCAACGACGCGGTGCTGCGTAACCTCATCATCAAGATGAAACACGCGGTTACGACGCCTTCGCCCATGATGCAGGACGACAAGTCCCGGTCCGTGCTGGCGGATGCGGCGGAAGAAGGCGGCGCGACCGGAGCGGCGCCTGCGGCGGAAGAAGCGGTATCTGCTCCGGCAAGCGCCGCGGCTCCCGCCGAATCCTGATTGCCGATGCGCGCGAAGGCTTTCCCCTGAACCAGATTCAGATCACCGGGCAACTGGTGGAAAAAAAACCGCTGCGTTACACCCCGGCGGGAATTCCGGTTGCCGAGGGACGCATCCTGCATCAGTCGGAACAAACAGAAGCCGGAACGCCGCGGCGGACACTCTGTGAAATGCCTGTACTGGCGCTGGGCGAAGCGGCCAAATGGTTGAACGCGACGCCGCTGGGCGTGGAATTCCAGCTTTCCGGATTCCTGACCGCGAAAAGCCGCAACAGCAAAGCGCCGGTGTTACACGTACAAACAATTGATTTTTTGGAAGGAAAAGAAAATGCCCCGATTCTTCAAGAAGAAGGAAGATGACAAGAAAAAACGGCGCGGCAACAGCCTCTTCAAGCGCCGCAAATTCTGCCGCTTCACCGCGGAAAGGGTGGAGCGGATTGATTACAAGGATATAGACGTGCTGAAGGAATACATTCAGGAAAACGCCAAGATCATGCCGGCGCGCCTGACAGGCACCAAGGCGGGCTATCAGCGGCAGTTGTCGGTCGCCATCAAGCGCGCGCGTTTTCTGGCGCTGCTGCCCTATACCGACAACCACCAGTAAGGAGCGAGCCTCATGCAAATCATTCTGCTCGAAAAAGTCGCCAACCTGGGAGACCTGGGTGAGGTGGTCAAGGTCAAGGACGGATACGCCCGCAATTTCCTGATTCCGCAAAAAAAGGCCAAACGCGCCACGCCTGCCGCGCTGGCCGAGTTTGAAGCCCGCCGCGCCGAACTGGAAAAAGCCCAGGCCGAAAAGCTCGCCGCCGCGCAGTCCGTGGCCGAAAAGCTGGAAGGCGTCCGCCTCGCCATCGCCCGCAAGTCCGCGATGGATGGGCGTCTGTTCGGCTCCGTGACCAATCACGACGTTGCGGAGGCCCTGCTGGCGCTTGGCTTTACCGTCGACAAGGGGCATGTGCGCATGCCGGAAGGCCCGTTGAAGACCACCGGCGAATTCCCGCTGGAAGTCGTGCTGCACGCAGATGTGCTGGCAACGGTCAATGTGACGGTGACGGGCGAATAGGCCGCCTGCCTCTCCAAAAAGAGACAATCCGCAAAAGCGGCCATGAAAACCCTGCCTGCCTTTGCGCGCGCAGGGTTTTTCACGAAGGAAAACGCGCCCGGCGCCCGCCGGATCGACCGTCTTGCGCGCATCACGCGCCCGCTTTTTCCGCGCCGACGCGCTTTTAAAAACCAAGCCTCATTAGCCCGTCATGTCCATTGATGATCCGCTGACGCCCGACCTGTTCGCCCTTCCTGAATCCCAGGACGCGCCGCCGGGTCTGGTCGTGCATGTTCAGGATGGGGACGATGGCGAGAGCGTGCTGCTGCACGAATCCGCCTCGCGTGACTACCTGGAGTACGCCGTTGCCGTGGTCAAGGGGCGAGCCTTGCCGGACGTGAAAGACGGCATGAAGCCCGTGCAGCGCCGGGTTCTCTACGCCATGCGCGAGCTGGGGCTTTCCGCGAATTCCAGGCCGGTGAAATCCGCGCGCGTGGTAGGCGACGTCATCGGCAAATACCATCCGCACGGCGACGCGTCCGCCTATGACGCGATGGTGCGTGTGGCGCAGCCTTTTACCTTGCGCTATCCGCTCGTGGATGGTCAGGGTAATTTCGGATCGCGCGACGGCGACAACGCGGCCGCCATGCGCTATACGGAAGCTCGGCTCACGCCCATCGCCGATCTGCTGCTGGCTGAACTCAACGAGGGCACGGCGGATTTTCAGCTCAATTACGACGGCGCGCTTGAAGAACCGGCTTTCTTGCCGGCGCGTCTGCCCTTTGCGCTGCTGAATGGCGCTTCCGGCATTGCCGTGGGCATGGCGACGGAAATCCCCCCGCACAATCTCAAGGAGATTGCCGCCGCCGCCATTCACCTGATCCAGCACCCGGAAGCCAGCGTGGAGGATCTGCTCGTCCACCTGCCCGGCCCCGATTATCCCGGCGGCGGACAGATTATTTCTTCCGCCGCCGACATCGCCGCCGCCTATCGCGCGGGGCGCGGCAGTCTGCGGGTGCGGGCGCGCCACGAAATCGAGGACCTGGCGCGCGGCGCCTGGCAGGTCGTGTTCAAGGAACTGCCGCCGGGCGTTTCCGCCGCGCGTGTGCTTTCGGAAATCGGCCTGATTCTGAATCCCCAGTCCCGATCCGGAAAAAAGGGCGTCGAGCAATCCGCCGCCCAGTTGAAGACGCTGTTTGTCTCGCAACTGGACAAAATGCGTGACGAAGCGGACAAGAACGCCGCCGTGCGCCTTGTCTTTGAACCCGTCAGTTCGCGCCAGAACAAGGAGGAATTCGTCGCCCTGCTGCTTGCGCACACCAGCCTGGAAACCACGACGCCGATCAATATGGTGGCGGTGGGATTGGATGGCCGCCCCTGTCAGAAGCCGTTGCCGGAGATGCTCGGCGAATGGTGCCGTTTCCGCGTCGGCACGGTGACGCGGCGCGCCCGCCATCGCCTGGAAAAGGCGAAGGCGCGCATTCACATCCTTGAAGGACGACACATCGTCTTTCTGAATATCGACGCGGTCATCCGCCTCATTCGAGAATCGGACGATCCAAAAGCGGCGTTGATGTCCCGCTTTGCGCTTTCCGAACCGCAGACCGAGGACATCCTGGAAATCCGCTTGAGACAACTGGCGCGGCTGGAAGGCATCAAAATCGAGCAGGAACTGACCAAACTGCGCGAAGAGCGGACGGCGCTGGAAACCCTGCTGGGCGACGAGGCAAGGCTCAAAAAACAGGTGGTGCGCGAAATCCGCGAAGACGCGCAAAAACACGGCGATCCCCGGCGCACCTTGATTCAGCCCGCGCTTCTGGCCTCGCGCGCCGAAATCGCCGCCGCGACCGATGAACCCGTCACCGTCATCGTCTCTGAAAAAGGCTGGGCCAGAGTGCGCCAGGGACACGCGCTGGATCTGTCCGGCATTGCCTTCAAGGACGGCGATCGAATGGGCGCCGTCTACGAATGCCGTTCGGTGGACGCGCTGGCGATTCTCGCGGATGACGGTCGCGCCTACACGATTGCTGTCACACAACTTCCCGATGGCCGCGGCATGGGCGCGCCCCTGTCTTCCTTCGTGGAGATGGGCGGAGGACGCATCGCGCACACGCTGGCGGGAAAACCGGACAGCGAATGGCTGATCGCCAAAAGCTCCGGCTATGGCTTCCTCTGCGTCCTTGCCGACCTGTTTTCACGCCAGAAAACAGGTAAGGCGTTCCTCAGCATGGAAACGGGCGCACGCGTCCTGCCGCCCGTTCCCGTTCCGATCGCCTCCGCCGCGACGGCGCGGCATCTGGCCGCCCTTTCCAGCGATTTCCGCTTGCTGATTTTTCCGCTGGCGCAGATGAAGCGGCTTTCCGGCGGCAAGGGTGTGCGAATCATGGACATCAAGAGCGGCGAAACCTTGCTGCAAACACTGATCAGCCCCGGCCCGCAAGTCAGAATTTGCGGCATGTTCCGCAATCGACCAAAGGAATTGCGCTCCGACCCCCGCCACCTCGGCCAACGCGCGCGGCGCGGCGCGGGTCTTGGCCTCATTCGGGAAGCCGTGCTGCAACAACCCGATCCCCCGGATGCGGCAGCGCGCCTTGCGGCGGAAAAACCCTTGCCGACCACGCAGCCGGAAGACGCAGACGACGTTTCGGATTGAAGAAAGCGTTCCTGCGCTTGCCTTGCACGGAGCAGCAGCGGACAGCGAACGGAAAACCCGTACTTGTGATAGGCTGGCGTCCTTTATCCGCTCCCCGTAGTTCAATGGATAGAACGAGCGCCTCCTAAGCGCTAGATACAGGTTCGATTCCTGTCGGGGGGACTTTTCGCTTGAATTTGTTTTGCACCATGCGGTACATTGCAGAATTTTATTATTGAAATCAATATGTTAGATTGATCGCTTGTTTTTCTCGCGCTACGTCATGTGTTGCGTTCCGCCTGATTATGATCTTTTGCCATGACCGGAACAATAAACAGATCGGGGGGGTTGCGCATACCATGACGCGAGGGCATCGATGGGAGATTGATGGCCGATGGCCTGTTGCGGGATGAGGCGGCGGTTGATTTGGGCGCGGTTCCCTGTCTTCTGATCTAAAATTCCTGTTTTCCCTTGTTTGCGAGATCCTGTGACCGAGATCATCATTGCGCTTTCCAAAGGCCGCATTTTTGAGGAAACCCTGCCTTTGCTGGCGGCGGCGGGGATTGTGCCGGACGAACAACCGGAAACTTCCCGCAAGCTCATTATCGGCAGCAATCGGCCAGGTGTGCGGCTGGTCATCGCGCGCGCCTCCGATGTGCCGACCTATGTGCAATATGGCGCGGCAGACCTGGGCGTGGCGGGCAAGGATGTCCTGATCGAGCATGGCGGCGTCGGTCTGTATCAGCCGCTCGACCTCAACATCGCCCGCTGCCGCATGATGGTGGCCGCGCCCGAAGATTTCGACTACGCCTCTGCCGTGCGGCAGGGCGCGCGCCTGAAAGTGGCGACCAAATACATCCGGACGGCGCGCGAGCATTTTGCCGCCAAGGGGGTGTACGTCAATCTCATCAAGCTGTATGGCTCGATGGAGCTGGCGCCGCTGGCGGGATTGTCGGACGCCATCGTCGATCTGGTCTCTTCCGGCGCGACCCTGAAGGCAAATGGGCTGCTGGCGGTAGAACAGATCATGGAAATTTCCTGCCGTCTCATCGTCAATCAGGCGGCGCTGAAACTGAAGCGCGACGCCCTGCAACCGATTATCGATGCCTTTCAGGGTGCAGTGGAGGCGCAAAAATGCTGAACATCAAACGCCTTTCCAGCGCGCAACCCAATTTTTGGGCGGCGCTGGAGGCGCTTCTGGCCTTCGAGGACGCGCAGGACAAAAGCATAGAAACCACTGTCGCCGCCATTCTTGCCGACGTCAAGCGGCGCGGCGACGCGGCGGTGCTGGAATACGCCTGGCGCCTTGACCGTCTCGACGCCCGCGCCGCGCCGAACATGGCGGCGCTGGAAATTCCGCGCGCCGAACTCGAAGCCGCCCTGCGTTCGCTTGCCGCCGAACGATGCGCCGCGCTGGAAACCGCGGCGGCGCGCATCCGGCGCTTTCACGAAAAACAGGCGCAGGGCGGCTGGCAATATACGGAAGCCGACGGCACCATGCTGGGGCAGAAAGTCACGCCGCTTCAGCGCGTCGGGCTATACGTTCCCGGCGGCAAGGCGGCCTATCCTTCTTCGGTGCTGATGAACGCCATTCCCGCCAAGGTGGCGGGCGTTGCCGAACTCATCATGACCGTGCCCACGCCAGACGGCGAAAAAAATCAACTGGTGCTGGCCGCCGCCGCGCTCGCGGGCGTGGATCGCGTATTTGCCGTCGGCGGCGCGCAGGCCATTGCCGCGCTCGCCTTCGGCACGGAAACCGTGCCCAGGGTCGACAAAATCGTCGGCCCCGGCAACGCCTATGTCGCCTGCGCCAAGCGGCAGGTATTCGGCGTGGTCGGCATCGACATGGTGGCGGGGCCATCGGAAATCCTCGTGCTGGCCGACGGCAGCGCCAACCCCGACTGGGTGGCCATGGACCTGTTCAGCCAGGCCGAACACGATGAACTCGCGCAGAGCATCCTTGTCAGTCCTGATGTCGCTTATCTCGACGCCGTGCACGCCAGCATGGAAAATTTGCTGCCCGCCATGCCGCGCCGCGCCATCATCCTCGCCGCGCTGGAAAACCGGGGCGCCTTCATCGCGGCGCGCGATCTGGCGGAAGCCGTCGATATCGCCAACCGCGTCGCGCCCGAACATCTGGAGCTTGCCTTGCGAGAGGCGGACGACTGGGTGGAAAAAATCATCAACGCAGGCGCGATTTTCATCGGCCCCCATACCTCGGAGAGCCTGGGCGACTACTGCGCCGGCCCCAACCACGTGCTGCCCACTTCCGGCAGCGCCCGCTTTTCCTCGCCGCTGGGCGTCTACGATTTTCAGAAACGCAGCAGCCTGATTCGCGTCTCGGCAAGCGGCGCAAAAACCCTGGGGCAAGTGGCCGCGACGCTCGCCGATGGCGAAGGGCTGCCCGCGCACGCCGCTTCCGCGCGCTTTCGGCTGACGGACAAGCCATGCTGACCATTTCTTCCCTGCTGCAGAAGGAACGGGCATTGCAACTGGCCTGGGCCAGATACCGGGCATACCCCCAATTCGAGCATTTCGTCGAATTTTCCCTCCTGCTCAACAATTGTACCGACACCTTGTCCCAGCAATCGCAGACCGGCCTGCACCACACTTGCCGCCAACTGGAACAACAGGCGCTGGCGTTATTTGGCGACGAAAACAGCCATCCGATCGCGGAAGACACCATGCAATCCTTGAGCGGGCAGATTGTGCGGCTGGGGGAACTGTTGCGCCGCTATTGCGCCGACGGGGGCGAAATAACGGAAGAGCGCCGCGTTCGCCGGAAACCCGACGCCGTTTCCGCCACGCGGGTTACGGGCGGTGCCCAGCAGGTCTTTCTGATCGGCGAATACAGCGCGCGCTGGCACGATCTGGCGACTCAGCTCGGCTATTTCGACATTTCAGCGCGCGAGAGCGGCTGGGAGATGCCCGCGCCCGATCATTCCGGCCATGGCGTGTATCTGCTGGACGTGGACGAACAGCCTGCCGGGCGTTGGCTCCCGGCGCTGCAACAATTGCGCGAGCGCGATCCGCTGGCGCGCATCGTCTGTCTGGTGAAGCCAAACGATTTTGTTGTCATGAATCAGGCGCTGCAGGCGGGCGCGGATCGCTGCATGGCGCAAAGCGCCAGCCTGCAACAGATTTTGAGTCAGGTGCTGGCGCACCAGGAGGCGGAGGAGCCGGAATCCTACCGGGTGCTGATTGTCGAGGATTCGCGCACGGCCGCGCACGTCATCAATCGGGCGCTGGAAGAACGCGGCATGCTCACGCGAACGCTCTATGACCCGCTGCAAACGCTTGCCGTCATCCGTCAGTTCCAGCCCGAATTGATCCTCATGGACATGCACATGCCCGCCTGCACGGGCGTGGAGGTGGCGCGGGTAATCCGCCAGCATGATGAATTCTTGAGCATTCCCATCGTTTATCTTTCCGGTGAAACCAATATCGGTCTGCAAGTGGAAGCCCTGCGGCTGGGCGGCGATCAGTTCCTGACCAAGCCCTTCAATCCGGTGCTGGTCAATGCGGTCGTCAAAAGCAAAATCGATCGCTACCGCGCGCTGCGCCACTCCATGCAAAACGACAGCCTGACCGGATTATTGAACCACATCAGCAGTCAGCAGGCGCTGGCGACGGCGCTGGCGGGACTGCGCGACGGCGACGGCATGGCCGTGGCCATGCTCGACATCGACCACTTCAAGCGGGTGAATGACACGCACGGACATCCGGTGGGCGACCAGGTGATCTGTTCGCTCGCTTGGCTCCTGAAGCAGCGCCTGCGCCGCAGCGACATCATCGGGCGCTATGGCGGCGAGGAATTCGTGGTGGGTCTGGTGCGCACGCACGCCAGCGACGCCGAGGAGATTCTGGATCGCATCCGCAGCGATTTTTCCCGCATTCCTTTTTACGGCGCCGACGACAATTTGTTCCGAACGAGCTTCAGCGTCGGCGTGGCCGTTTGCGCGGAAGGATCGCCCGTGAAGAAGGACCTGAAAACCCTGCTGGAAGCCGCGGACAGCGCGCTCTACCAAGCCAAGCGCCACGGGCGCAACCGGGTCATGCTTTCCCGGTATTGAGCGCGCCGTGAAGCCTCGTTCGATTTGGATTGTCGCGCGGCGGCATTCAGGCGAAGTTGCTTGAACTGGGCGGGAACACGGGGGGCGGGCAGTCTTGTTCGCCGTCGGCCCGCGGGCGCGGCGCTGTCCCAGGGCAATCGCATGAATGCCATATGCAATGGAAGTGACCGTGGCAGGGAGGAAAAGCTTCTGGCAAGGGAGGGTCAAAAGAGGTTTGCAGCGATGGAACTGGCGGCAAGGGCGGGT
>JAITJU010000018.1 GCA_031278735.1 Zoogloeaceae bacterium | reverse complement strand
CAAACATCCTGATTTTCCTCGCGGATGGGTTCCGGCACGATTCTTTGCGTCAGATCGCGCTCTTCGGCCAGCGCGTAATGGTGGTTGATCTGCTGCCAGAGTCCCGACGGCATTTCCTGCCGCGCGGCATAGTATTCGCAGAGGATGGCGCAGTTGTAATAGATGACGCGATACAGCGCCAGCGCCAGCTTGCGCGCGCGCGCCTGATCGTCGTAGGCGCTTTTATCGTGCAGCAGCGCCTGCGCGCAATATTCGTAAGCGTTTCCCGTCGCGCGCAACGCTTCCGTCACCTGCCGGAAAATTTCCTCTTCCCGCTCGCGCAAGGGCAGACTGCTGTCTCGATAACGCTTGCCCAGGGATTCGCAGCAGGGATACAACGACACGCGCACCTGCTCCAGCACGTCCAGATACACCCCGATTTCGGGTGGCTGTTCAGCAAGACAATCCAGTATGCGGCGAATGCCCAACAGCGCCTTGTTCGGGAAATCGGTCGGCAGCGCGGCAATCATCCGCAGGCCGGTCGTCAGGTCGGGGATGACCTCGCGCGGCGCGCCGGGCAGCGAAAAAGACGGCTCCGGCCTCTGCGCGTACCCCCCCCCAACAGAAGGCAGGGGCGTGGGCGTATATTCGATCATGCATTCACTCCTTTGTCACACAAACAGTTACCGTCGTTATTGTAACATTATTGTAACAGCGATCTGTCACAGCAAAATCCGTTCTATGCCGCCGTTATTGACGGCGCGCTGGATGTAATCCGCCATCCAGTTCGCGCCTAGCAAGCGTCGTGCCATGAGCACCACGGGGTAATCCGTTTTGACGTCGGCGTCATGGCGATAACGCCCCAGACCTTGCAGGCAGGATGGGCATGCCGTCAGGACATGGATTTCGCCGGTAAAGCCGTCGGCGCGCAGGCGGGCGCTGTCCCGTTCGATTTCCGCCTGCTTTCGGAAGCGCACCTGCGTGGCGATGTCCGGGCGCGTCACCGCGAGCGTGCCGGATTCGCCGCAGCAGCGTTCGCACGCCTGCACCGGCTGTCCGAGCAATTCGCCCGTCACCTCAAGGCCGGAGCGGAGCTTCATTGGCGTGTGGCAAGGATCGTGGTACAGATAGCGCGTGTCGTCGCGCGCCTCGCTCGGCAGCCGGACGCCTTTCTCCAGCAGGTATTCGTGAATATCCATGAGGCGGCAGCCGGGGAAAATCCTGTCGAATTCGTAGTTCTGCAGTTGATCGATGCAGGTGCCGCAGGAGACCAGCACTGTCTTGATGTCGAGATAATTGAGGGTGTTGGCGACGCGGTGCAACAGCACACGATTGTCCGTGCTGATTTTGTGACCTTTAGCGCGCTCGCCTGCCGCATTTTGCGGGTAGCCGCAGCAGAGATAGCCGGGCGGCAAAACCGTGGCGACACCGATTTCGTAGAGCATGGCCTGCGTCGCCAGTCCTACCTGGCTGAACAGCCGCTCGGAGCCGCAGCCGGGAAAATAGAACACGCTTTCCATTGTTTCCGCGGCCTTTTGCGGGTTGCGGATCACCGGAATGACGGTGTTGTCCTCGATGTCCAGCAGGGCGCGCGTGGTGCGCGCGGGCAGGCCGCCCGGCATGGGCTTGTTGATGAAATGAATCGCCTGCGCCCGAATGTCGGCGCGTCCCAGTGTGCGCGCCGGATGCCTGACCGACGCCTGGATCAGTCCCAGGTATTTGCCCAGACGGTGCGCCAGCCGTTGCGCCCGGTAGCCCCAGGCGATCATGAACCGGCGCGTCAGCTTGATTGCGGTCGGGTCCTTCAGATTCAGAAAGCTCATCGCGGCAAAGCCGCCAGGAGAAAAATTTTTCTTGCCCTGCTTTTTCAGGAAGGTCCGCATTGCGATGGTCACGTCGCCGAAATCGATGTCCACCGGGCAGGGGTTGGCGCATTTGTGACAGACGGTGCAATGGTCGGCCACGTCGTTGAATTCGTCGAAGTGCGCCAGGCTGACGCCGCGCCGGGTTTGTTCCTCGTACAGAAAGGCCTCGATCAGGAGGCTGACGCCGAGAATCTTGTTGCGCGGGCTGTAGAGCAGATTGGCGCGCGGCACGTGCGTGGAGCAGACCGGCTTGCATTTGCCGCAGCGCAGGCAGTTCTCGATCATGGCGGAAATGCGCCCGATTTCCGATTGTTCCATGATCAGCGATTCCGCCCCCAGCAACGAAAACGAGGGCGTGTAGGCGCGGGCGAGGTTGGCGCCCGGCATCAGTTTGCCGCTGTTGAAATGACCTTCCGGGTCGATTTTTTTCTTGTACTCCCGAAACGGGCGTATTTCGTCCTCGGCGAGAAAATCCAGCTTGGTGATGCCGATGCCGTGTTCGCCGGAAATGACGCCGTCCAGCGAGCGCGCCAGCGCCATGATGCGTTCCACGGCGCGATTGGCGGTTTGCAGCATTTCGTAGTTGTCGGAATTGACCGGGATGTTGGTGTGCACGTTGCCGTCGCCCGCGTGCATGTGCAGGGCGACGAACACCCTGCCCCGCAGCACTTCCTTGTGCACGGCGTCCAGTTTTTCCGAGAGCGGGCGGAAAACGGGGCCGTCGAAGATGAATTCCAGCGGCTCCTTCAGTTCCTTTTTCCACGAAACGCGCAGCGAATGATCCTGCAGGCGGTGAAAGAGCGTCGGCTTTTCCGCCTTGTTGACGAGTTCGCCCGCCTTGACGCCGAAAGCGGCAAAGCACGCTTCCGCTTCCGGCAGGGGCAGGTCGAGATGGTCGAGCGCCCACCGCCAGCGCGCGCGCACGCGGGCCACGTGTTCTTGCGCCTGTTCGCGCCGCTCGCCGATCAGAACGTCCTTGGGGAGATTGCTGTCGCCCACGCGGATGGGCAGATCGCCTTGCAGGAAGGCGGCGATCGCATCACACAGGGCGAGCTTGTTTTCGATGGAAAACTCGATGTTGATGCGTTCCACGCCGTCGCAGTATTCGCCCATGCGCGGCAGCGGAATCACTACATCCTCATTCAGCTTGAAGGCGTTGGTATGTCGGGAAATGGCGGCGGTGCGCGAGCGGTCGAGCCAGAATTTTTTCCGCATTTCCGGCGTGACGGCGATGAATCCGTCCGCGCCCCGAAGGTTGGCCATGCGAACGACCTCCGAGGCGGCGGCCATGACCGCGTTTTCGTCATGACCGGCAATGTCGCCGATCAGCACCATTTTGGGGCGCGCGTGCTGTTGTCCGGCGCGTTTGGCCTTGGCGGCATAGCCCACGGCTTTCACATAACGCTCGTCCAGATGTTCCAGTCCCGCCAATCGCACTCCCGCCGCCAGTCCCGCGCCGCCCGGCTTGAAATAATCGGTGATCTCGACGATGGACGGCACGGCATCGCGCACCTGGCCGAAAAACTCCAGGCAGACCGTGCGCGTGACCGGCGGCATCTGGTGCAGCAGCCAGCAGGCGGCGACGATGATGCCGTCCGCGCCTTCCTTTTGCACGCCCGGCAGGCCGCCCAGGAACTTGTCGGTCACGTCCTTGCCCAGTCCGGTCTTGCGGCAGCGCGCGCCGGGCATTTCCAGCGTTTCTTCGGCAAGCAGCCTTTTTTCGTCCGGGGAAAAACGCCGCAGACGAAAGCGCGCCACGTCCTGTTCGTGGATCTTGCCGAAGTTGTGCGTCAGCCGTTCCACGTGCAGCCAGTTGCCGTCCGGGTCGACCATTTTCCACCAGATCAGGTTGTCGAGCGCCGTGCCCCACAGCACCGCCTTTTTGCCGCCCGCGTTCATGGCGATGTTGCCGCCCACGCAGGAGGCGGAAGCGGAGGTCGGATCGACGGCGAACACCCGTCCCGCCCTTGCCGCCGCTTCGGAGACGCGATCCGTGACCACGCCCGCGCCGGTGCGGATGGCGGCGTAAGTTCGCCCCGACAGGACGATCTCCTCCACCGGGGACATCTCCAGCAGCTTCTCGGTATTGATGACCGCGGAATGGCGAGAAAGCGGAATCGCGCCGCCCGTGTAGCCGGTGCCGCCGCCGCGCGGGATGATGGTCAATCCCGCCTCGATGCAGCCCTTGACCAGCGGCGCGACTTCGGCCTCGGCGTCCGGCGTCAGCACGACGAACGGATATTCGACGCGCCAGTCGGTCGCGTCCGTCACGTGCGCGACGCGCGACAGGCCGTCGAAGGCGATGTTGTCCCGCCGGGTGTGGCGCCCCAGGATTTTCAGCGCCTTCTGGCGCAGGCGGCGGGTCTCCCGGAACCACGCCTCGAAGCGTTGCACCGCCTGCCGCGCCGCCTTGATCAGGCTTCCCACCTTGGCGTCGCGTTCCGGATCTTCCCCGGAGGAAGCCAGCCGCCGCTTTTCCACTTCGAGGAGCCGGTGATGCAAGGCGTCGATCAGGGCTTCGCGCCGCTCGCGATTGGCGATCAGATCGTCCTCGAGAAAGGGGTTGCGCTCCACCACCCAGATGTCGCCCAGCACTTCATAGAGCATCCGCGCCGATTGCCCCGTGACCCGCTCATCCCGCAACGTTTCCAGAATCCGCCAGCTTTCCTCGCCCAACAGGCGAACCACGATCTCCCGATCGGAAAAGGACGTGTAGTTGTAGGGGATTTCCCGCAGACGATTGGCCATTGGATCAGCAGACGGAAGACGGGGGAAGAGGGAGGACAAGGCTTGCGGCGGCGCGCGCCGCGCGGCGGGTAAAACAATGGATGGGGTTCATGTCGCTTCCTTTTCTTCGCCGAGGGCGTCAATTCTACTGTCTTCTGTTTTCTTCTGTCTTTTCGTCTTTCCTTCCGCGCGAAGGCGCGGCGCGCCGGGTTTTGCGGGCGCGGGACGCGCTTCCCGCGGCGCCGCTCTCCGGGAATTCAGCGCCAGCAGCCGACGGAGGATTTCCTCGTCCGGCATCTTTGGCGTGTAGTCCTGCCAGCCGTAGGCGGCGGCGACGGCGGCGTCCAGTTTTTCGTGGACGAGGGCCAGCCAGGCGGGGCGGGCGTTGTAGAGATTCGTCAGCGTGCGCTTTTTCAGTTCGGCCTCAAAGCCGGGTTTGGCGACGGGGCGTTTGGGAAAGCCTGCTGCTTCCTCTTCGGACGTGATGACCCAATCGACCCATTCCGGCGGATTCAGCCAGTGGTTGCGCAAGGTGTCGAGTTCACGGGCGGCGGCGGCGATGGTCGTTCCGGGCGCGTCCTGCTCCTGTCGCAGAGCCGGGGCGCTGGAAGCGCCCCCCACGATGGCGATCTCCCGCGGCGTCATGCCTTCGGGGAAAGGGAAGGTCTCGAAGCAGGTGGTCGGGGTGTAGCGCGGGCGATCTTCGAGTGATGTGCCAAGGCGAAGCGACCACAGTTCATGAAAGCGGCTGGAAAGAATGCCGAAAGTCATATCGTCATCGCGGGCGACGACAATGAGCATCTTGTCCGGCAATATCCTGCCGTTCATCCAGACAAACAGCCGATGTTTGGAAACATGCGCCGTGGCGATATAGCGCGGCAGTCCTTCGAGCGCGGCGCGCATGGCGGGCTGCGGGTCTCCATGCCGCCACCAATACCTTGCGCGTGCCGGGCGTGGATTCTGGATGCGTTCCGGTTTGACGTGCCTTTCCACATATTCAAAAGGCTTTTCATAGAGTGCCGCATTTTCTTCCGTCATCGTTGTGCCGAAGTCGACAATCCATCCATCGCGTGGGCGGCGGGTCTGGTCGATGCCGTTCCACGAAGGCTTTACCACATCGCTATTGGGGCGGCCATTGGGATTGGGCTGTGTCAGCCATTCGCGGGCCAATTCGCCGGGAATATCGAATGCGCCGATTTTCTGTGAACCCTGAAAACTGCAAAGCACATTCTCTGAAAGGGGCCTCGCCCTCGACAAATCCAGCCCTTCACCCGCCGTCAAATCCGCGTGAATCGTCGCCACCACGCTGCCGTCCAGGCAGCAGGCTTTTTCTGTCTTCTGTCTTCCGTCCTCTGTCCTCTGATCGTCGAAGGCGACGAGCGACACCCGTACCGCCGCGCCGTCATTCACCCATGCCTCGTCACGCCACGCCTCGAATATCGTGAAGTCGGCGACGACGGCCTCCAGCACCTTCCGGTTCGTGCCGCCGCGAATGGAATTCGTCGCCACCAGTCCCGCCGCCTGCAACTGCCCGGCGAGGATTTGTTTTCTCGCCTTCTCGAACCAGTAGCACACCAAATCCGCGCCGCCGGGAACATTGGGTTCATAAACCCGGTTCAGCGCGTCGAAATAATCGTCGCCCAGCTCGCGCCGCTTTTTGCTGCCGCCCAGAAACGGCGGATTGCCCACGACCACATCGGCGGCAGGCCATGCCGCCTCGCTCCCGTCCGGGGCGAGGAGCGCGTCGCGCTGCTCGATGCCCGCCAGCGAACGGAGCACCGGATTCGTCGGCGGCGGATAACCATTCCTGCGGCTCCACTGGATGTCGCCAATCCAGACGGTGACGCGCGCCAGTTCCGCCGCGAATTCGTTCACTTCCAGCCCGAGGATGTTGTGCGGGCCGGTGTGCAGGAACAGAATGGAATCGGAAGGGCGCAAGCCCAGTTCCGCCGCGTCGCGCCGGGCGCGCTTTTCCACTTCCCGCAGCGCGGCAAGCGAAAGGTACAGGAAATTGCCGGAGCCGCAGGCCGGGTCGAGCACCCGGAAGTTTTCCAGGCGCAGCAAAAAGGCGTTCAGCAAATCCCGCCCCTGTTTCAACGCGGCGCCGGACTGCCTTTTTTGGGCATGGTCAAATTTGGGCGCAAGCTTTTCGACGGCTTTTCTCGCGGCTTCCCATTCCCGCGTCAGGGGCGCGGAAACGAGCGGGGAAACGAGTTTTTCGATGGTCGCCGCGTCGGTATAGTGCGCGCCCAATTGGGCGCGTTTTTTTGGGTCCAGCCCGCGCTCGAAAAGTGTGCCGAAGATGGAAGGGTCGATGCCGCGCCAGTCCATCTTCGCGGCGGCGGCAAGCGCGACCAGGTCGGAGGCGGTCAGCGCGGGAATGTCGATCTGCTCGAAGAGGCCGCCGTTGAACCATTGAATGTCGTCGTCGCCATAGACGCCGCCTTTCTCCCGCATGGCCGAAAAGAGCCTGCCAATGCGCCCGGCGGCTCTCGCGGCGTCTTCCCCCGCCTTTTCCAGCAGACGGGTAAAAATGCCTTTCGGCAACAAGTCCTCGTCCTCGGCGAACATGCAGAAGAGACACTGCATCAGAAAGTGCGCGACTTTCTGCCCGTCCAGCCCGCGCTCGCGCATCGCTTCCGCCAGTTCGGAGAAGCGCCCGGCGGCCTCCCCGGTAATGGCGGCGCTGGATTTTTTCGGGCGCAACCTTTCCGGTTCCTCGAATGCCCAGCGCAATTTTTCGCGCGCCGCGTCAAAGGTTAAATCTTCGAGACGAATGTAGGTGACTTCATCCGGGTAGCCGGTAAAGGCGGTGTGAATCTCGATGTTTTCCCGGTCGCAGACGATGAGAAGCGGCGGATTGTCGAGATTCAAGGCGTAGTCGGTGAGCTGCCGCAGCGCCGCCTTGAGGTCGCGCCCCGGCTTCTTGTTCTCCCAGCCGAAATGGCCGCGCTTCCAGACGTCCGCCCAACCGTCGCCGCCGCCCGCTTTTTTCGCGCCGCGCTCAAAGCAATAGTTTTCCGGGTCACGCGGTTTGTCGACGCCCAATAAATCGCAAAGGTCGTCGAAATGCGCCTGCGCCCCGGCGCGCTCGGTCAGGTCATTGTTCTTCCAGCGGGCGATAAAGGTTTCGGGGGTCATGGGGGCGAAAGACAGAGGACGGATTCATTGCCGGACGCGAAAGCGTCCGCGCGAATTATACCGTCTTCCGTCTTTTGTCCTCCGTCATCTGCCTTCCGAAACGCCTATCCGCCTTTGCGGATCAGGTAATCGAAGGCGGAAAGACTGGCCTTGGCGCCTTCGCCCATGGCGATGACGATCTGTTTGTAGGGCGTCGTGGTGCAGTCGCCCGCGGCGAAAACGCCGGGGAGCGAAGTCTGTCCCTTGTGGTCGATGACGATTTCGCCCGCGCTGGAAAGCGCCAGCGTCTCTTTCAGCCAGTCGGTGTTAGGCAGCAGACCGATTTGCACGAAAATGCCTTCCAGATCAAGACGATGCAGTTCGCCGCTGACGCGATCCGTATAGGAGAGGCCGGTGACTTTCTGTCCGTCGCCATGCACTTCGCGGGTTTGCGCCATCTTCAAGACGGTGACGTTGGCAAGACTGGCAAGTTTGCGTTGCAGCACGGCATCGGCGCGCAGCGCCTCGCCAAATTCAAGCAAGACGACATGGGCGACGATGCCGGCAAGGTCAATGGCGGCTTCCACGCCGGAATTGCCGCCGCCGATGACCGCCACGCGCTTCCCCTTGAACAGGGGGCCATCGCAATGCGGGCAGTAGGCGACGCCGCGGGCGCGATATTCGGCTTCGCCCGGCGTCTTCATTTCCCGCCAGCGCGCGCCCGTGGAAAGAATCACGCTCTTGCCCTTCAACGTCGCGCCGCTGGCGGTGCGCACTTCGATCGGCCCGCCGTTTTCTCCCGGCGCGAGACGAACGGCCTTTTGCAGATTCATGATGTCGACGCCATAACCGCGCACATGTTCTTCCAGCGCCGCCGCCAGATGCGGGCCTTCGGTTTCCTTGATGGAAATGAGGTTTTCGATGGAAAGCGTATCCTGCACCTGGCCGCCAAAACGCTCGGCCAGCACACCCACGGCAAGCCCCTTGCGGGCGGCATAAATGGCGGCGGCGGAACCGGCGGGGCCGCCGCCGATGACGAGCACGTCAAAGACGGCCTTGCCGCTGATTTTTTCGGCGGCGCGCGTTGCCGCGCCGCCATCGAGTTTTTCCAGAATTTCTTGCAGGCCCATGCGTCCCGCGCCGAAGGGAGCGCCGTTCAGATAGATTGTCGGCACACTCATGATCTGGCGTTCTTCCACTTCCTTCAGAAAATTCGCGCCGTCGATCATCACTGTCTCAAAGGCGGGATTGAGCGCGGCGAGGGTATTCAACGCCTGCACCACGTCAGGACAGTTGACGCAGGAAAGCGAGACGAAGGTCTCGAAACGGAAAGCGCCGGAAAGCGCCTTGATTTGCGCAATCTCCTCCGCTTCCAGCCGGGGCGGGTAGCCGCTGGTTTGCAGCAGCGCCAGCACCAGCGAAGTGAATTCGTGCCCCAGCGGCACTCCGGCAAAATGGATGCGCGGCCTTTCCCCGGCTTTGGCGACGCCAAAGGAAGGGCGGCGATGGTAGTCGCCATTTTCGACAAGACGCGCCTTGTCGCTGAGACTGGCGATCTCCGTGAGCAATTCCCGCATTTCAGCCGCTTTCGGGCTGTCATCCAGCGTGGCAACGAGGTCTATGGGGGAGTCGAGCTTTTCCAGATAGGACTGCAATTGGGTTTTGATGGCGGCGTCGAGCATGGCGTTCTCCTTGCGTCGTGACTAAGGCGCGCGTGAAAAAAGCGCCGACGGGGGGTCTCCGGCGCTCTTTCACGGGCGAAAAAAGATCAGATCTTGCCGACCAGATCCAGGGAAGGCGCCAGCGTTTTTTCGCCTTCCTTCCACTTGGCCGGACAGACTTCATTCGGGTGGGCGGCGACATACTGGGCGGCCTTCACCTTGCGCAGCAGCTCTTCGGCGTTGCGGCCAACATTGCCCGCGTTGATTTCGATGATCTGGATGCGGCCTTCCGGGTTGATCACGAAGGCGCCGCGTTCCGCCAGACCATTTTCTTCGATCAGCACGCCGAAATTGCGGGAAACAACCTGCGTGGGATCGCCAATCATCGGGAATTGCAGCTTGCGGATGGTATCCGAAGTGTCGTGCCAGGCTTTGTGCGTGAAATGCGTATCCGTGGATACGGCGTAAATTTCCACGCCCAGCTTCTGGAACTCGGCATAGTTGTCCGCCAGGTCGCCCAACTCAGTGGGGCAGACGAAGGTGAAGTCGGCCGGATAGAAGAACAGCACCGACCATTTGCCCTTCAGGCTGGCGTCGGTCACTTCCACGAACTTGCCGTTGTGGAACGCGGTTACGGAAAAAGGCTTGATTTCGGTATTGATCAGAGACGACATGGAAAAAACTCCTTGAAAAGTGATGGGTTGAACAAGCAAAACGAATGGTAAGCGGCGCGCCGCCATTGTTCCAATTGTTTATCATCATGAATTTCATAGCATAAAACTATGAGGCGGAACTCCGGCAATGACTTCAACGGAGCAAGGCGCCGCCAGCGGCTCCAATCCCCGCGTCAGCATATCCGGGGGAGTTGGTCGTCGGCGCGCCAGTCCACCATGCGTTGCCCGCCCATGCGGGTGGTCATTTGCACGAAATGGCGAGGGTCATCCGTGACCGTGCCGATTATTGCCGCTTGTGCGCCCAGCGGATGCGCGGCGAGGATGGCGAGCGTCCGCTCGGCGTCGGCGGGCGCGCAGAGGAGCACGAGTTTGCCTTCGTTGGCGAGATAGAGAGGGTCGAAGCCAAGAAACTCGCAAGCGGCGGCAACCGCGGGCAGGACGGGAATCCGCGCCTCCTCGATCTGCATCCCGACACCGGACTGGCTGGCGATTTCATTCAGGGTCGCGGCCAGGCCGCCGCGCGTCGGGTCGCGCAGGACATGCGCCTCGACGCCGCTCGCCAGCA
>JAITJU010000011.1 GCA_031278735.1 Zoogloeaceae bacterium | reverse complement strand
ACGACCGGCTACGATTCCATCTGGATGGGCGTTCCCTTCGTCACCTGGCCGGGCGACGCGCTGGTTTCGCGCATGGGGCGCATCATCCTGAAAAACGTGGGTCTGGACGAATTGATCGCGGACACGCCGGAAGCCTATGTCGACATTGCCGTTGCCTTGAGTCGCGATCTCCCGCGTTTGAAGGCGCTGCGCGCCAATCTGCGCGAACGGATGCAGGCCAGTTCCCTGATGGACGCTCCGCGCTTTGCCCGCAATCTGGAACGGGCGTTTCGCGGCATGTGGCGGCGCTGGACAAACGTCGGCGCGGCGTGATTTCCTGTGCCGGGTTTGTACCGGCGTTTTGTGTCCGTCGGTCGCGCAAGCCGGGCGCAAAACGGCGAACTCCGGCGGCGCGGCGCGTTTTCGGCGCGCCGCGTCCGTAACTTTTCGATCGGAAAACGCCTGGCGCGGGCAAGCGCGAAAGGTTTGAGGCTGGCATAATAAATAAGCAGGAAGCGCGAAAAACGCCCGCGTTATAATCGTATGCCTTCGCGCTTTCCAGACTTTCCAATGGAATGCCTCGTTTTTTTGCCGTTTTTACCCATGATTAAAAAGATTCCCGTATCCGATCTGGTTTCAGGCATGTACATTCATGACCTGAATTGCGACTGGATGGAGCACCCTTTTCTCACCAACAGTTTTCTGGTGGACGGCAAGGCGCGCATCGCCAAGATTCGCAGCCTGGGGGTACGCGAAGTTTATATCGACACGGATCGGGGTCTGGATGTCGCCAACGCGCCCACGGAAGAGGAAGTGCAGGCGGAGTTGCAGCAGCGCATGGAAAGCATCACGCCTTGCGGCGAGCGCCCGCGTCAAGTGGCGCTGGCGGAGGAAACGCAACGCGCCCAGCATATACACACGGAAGCCAATCACATCATCCGGCGTCTGATGACCGATGTGCGCCTGGGCGCGCAAATCGAAGTCGACCGCATGGAGCCGCTGCTGGAAAACATGATGGACTCCATTTTCCGCAACCAGAACGCGCTCCTGCCGCTGGTGGGGCTGAAGCGCCACGACAACTATACCTTCGAGCATTCCGTCAGCGTCTGCGCCCTGATGGTGACCTTCGCGCGCGAGCTGGACATGTCGCGCCAAACCATCAAGGAAATCGCCCTGGGCGCGCTGCTTCATGACGTGGGCAAATCAATGGTGCCGGACGCCATTCTCAACAAGCCCGGCAGCCTGAACGCGGCGGAATTCGCCCAGATGCAGGAGCACGTGGTGTTCAGCATCCAGATTCTGCAGGAAACGCCCGGCATTACCGCCACCGCCATGCAGGTCGCGGCGCAGCATCATGAGCGCTACGACGGCAGCGGCTACCCGCATCGGCTGAAGGGCGAGGCGCTTTCTCTTTACGGGCAGATGTCTTCCATCGTCGACGTCTATGACGCCATTTCTTCCGATCGCGTCTATCACAAGGGAATGCAGCCCTCCAGCGCGCTGAAGAAGCTGCTTGAATGGAGCAATCATCACTTCGAGCCGAAGCTGGTGCATAGTTTCATTCGCGCCATTGGCATTTATCCCACCGGCTCGCTGGTGCGTCTGGAAAGTAACCGGCTGGCCGTGGTGCGCGAACAGAATGAAGGCGATCTGCTGCATCCGCAGGTCGAAGTCATCTATCACGCCGCGCAGCAATGCTACCTGACGCCGGAACACATCGATTTGCGGCGCGGCAATGATCGGCTGGTCGGTCACGAGGAATTCAGCAAATGGAATATCGATCCAAAAGTCTGGCTGCCTGCCTGATTGCCCTTGCCGCGCTTGTCGTCCGCGCGCAGGACGACGAATCGGCGCGAGAAGCGTCGGGTTGCGCTGGCGACGGCTGTCTGCAACAGGAGCTTTACGCGACGGCGCTTCGGGATATCGAAGCCGCCCGGTCCATACAGGAAAACGCCCAGTCCCTGCGTGATGCCGCGGACGCCCGTTTCGAGGCGGAAGCCGCCGCCTGCGCCCGCAAGTTTCTGGAAAACGACTGCCGCAACGCGGCGCGGGAGCGCCAGTTGGAAAGCCTGCGCGAAGCCCGCCGCCTTGCCGCCCAGGGCAGGGAAATGGAATATCAGGCGCGCGTCCGCGAGCGAGAAATCAAGCGCCGGGAGCGCGCCGCCAAGGCGGAAAAAAGGAAGCCGGACAGCGAAGGCAGCCCGGTTTGTTCTTCGCGGGAATCCTGCGGCAACGAAGCGGTCGCGCCCTGAGTTTCGCCATGTGTCTTGCCCTGCCTGCCCGCGTCGCGCGACTGATTCCGCCGGGGAACGCGCTCGTGACCCTGTCGGGCGTACAGTGCGAGGTTTCGCTGGCGCTCGTCGATGACGTCGCGCCCGGCGATTATGTCATCGTGCATGTCGGCTATGCCCTGAGCAAGCTCGATCCGGCGGAGGCCGAAAAAACGCTGGCGCTCATCCGGGATCAGGGTTCTGACAAGCCGGAAGGCGGCGGGCGGTAAAGGCGCGTCGGCGCGGCCTACGGCGGCTTCTCACGGTTCCCGGTCGTCCTGCTCTGGTTCATGCCGCCGGAGGCCGTATTCGTCGGTCTGCTTTTGTTCCTGGCGCAGCGCCTTCTGGTTTTCCGCGCGTTGATGGCGCAAGGAGAGCGTATCAATGGCTTTCATGCGGGCGTTTTGTTCCCGCCAGTGTTCCTGTCCCGCCGCCGTGTTTTGCGCGGAATTTTCGACCTGCGCGCCCTGTTGCCGGATGGCCTCGTCGATTTTGCCGAGAAATTCCTGATAGTTGCGCCAGCTGGAAAGGGTCAATCCCGCCAGTTGCGCCTCCCGGAAACGCTGGGCGTATTCTTCCCGGTACTGGCACAGCAAGGCCAGCCGCGCGCGCGCGTCCTCTTCCGCCGCAATCAGGCGTCCCAACTGCCGCGCCGCTTCGTCGGCGCGTTCGTTCAGGAGATCCAGCAGGGGTTGCAGGGTAAATTTGGTCATCGGGAATCACCGGGGAGGAAGGGAAGTGTAAGGCGAGGCGGATGGCGGCGGCGCATCCCTGGCGCGTCATGCGCCGTTTTTTTCTCTCCGGCAGGCCAGAAGCAGGTAAGGGAAGGCGAGAAAGGGCCAGATGATGGAAATCCAGCGGGTGAGGCCGTTGAAATTGAAGAAGTGGCCTTCCTGCCCGCGCGCGGGCGCGGCGAGCGAATACGGATTCATGGGGACGCAATTGACGAGCAAAACGCCGATGAGGAGGGCGAGCGCGGCCAGCGGCGGGCGCGTCCGCGGCGGCAGGAGCAGGGTCAGGGACAGAAGCGCCGCGCCGAGCGCCAGACCTTCGCGCGCGCCGGGCGTCATCCAGACGAGAAATTGCGCGGGCGCGGAGAAAAGCGCCGCCGAGAGACTGCATAGGATCGCCGCGAACAGGAAGAACGCCGGAACCAGCAGGTAGGCGCGCCAGCGCCCGCGCAACAGGGCGGCGACGAACAGCCCCATGGCCAGGACGTTGCTGGTGACGACGGCGGTTTCGGCGATATGGTAGGTTCGCGGCGCGTAGCCCTGCGTCGGCAGCCCCATATCGAGGGTCTGGCGCAGGTCGCCCACGCCGAAGAGCAGCGTCTCCGGCGAAAGCAGGGTCATGAGCCACAATCCCAGCAGGGTCAGTCCCAGATCGACGTGCGGCAGGGGCGCGATGCGGCGCGCTCGCCAGGATTTCCACCAGAGGCGCAGCCGCGCGCCGACCCAGAGCGCCGTCAGGCCGCCCAGCAGCGCGCCCAGGGTGTTGCAGGCAAAATCGAGATTCGAGGCGATGCGGCTGGGCAGCCAGGTTTGCAGGCTTTCCATGCCCAGGCTCAGGAGAGCGGAAGCGAGGACGGCGCACGTCACGCCGCTGGCGCGTCCCGGCAGACGCCGCAGGGCAAGCGTCAGCAGGAAACCCAGCGGCATGTAGATGACGATGTTGGCGGCAAGGTCGAACTTCGTCCAGTAATCCGGCCACGCCCAGGACAGGAAGGCAAAGGCGTCGGCGCCGCCGCGCCGCCAGCCGGAGAACGGGTAGAGGCTGCCATAGACCGTCAGCCCCGCCCAGGCCAGCGCCAGATAACGCGGCAGCAAATCCGGCGCGTCGTCCGGCGGCGATGGGGTGCGAGGCTCAGGCATCAGGCGTTGGGAATGGGAAAGCGGGATGGGCAGTGTAAATCATGTTGGGGCGAACAAAAAATGCGGCTTTCAAAAATTCAGGGGACAGGCGATACTTTGCCCGGTTCAATAAAAACGGGACGGGGGACAGGCGATGCGGCAGACGATTTTCTTCGGGACGATGGCCGGGACGCGGCGACTGGCCGGGCTTTTCCTGTTGCTGCTGGCGCTGGCCGGTTGCGGCGGCGGCAAGTCGCTGACGCGCGAGCCCCCCGCTTCCGGCGCTTTTGCGCGCAATCTGGAAGCGACGCAGGCCGGGCGCGAAGTGGTGATGTACGCGCTGGGGCTGATTGGCACGGGCTATCGTTTCGGCGGCAAGAACCCGGCGGCGGGATTGGATTGTTCGGGCATGGTCAGCTACATTTATCGTCAGGCGGCGCGGCATGTGTTGACCGGCAGCGCCGCCGACATGGCGAAGAAGGGGCGCGCCGTCCGTCCCGAACAAATCCGTCCCGGCGATCTCCTGTTTTTCAATACCCAGAATCGCCCGCGCTCGCACGTGGCCGTCTATATCGGCGATCTGCGTTTCGTCCACGCGCCTTCCAGCAATGGCGCGGTGCGCATCGACAGTCTGGAGAACGCCTATTACCGGCTGCGTTTCGAGGAAGCGCGCAGTTATTTTGGAGGCTGATCCCGCATGGATTCCCTGTCCTTTCTGCTCGTTCTGCAATGTCTGCTGTTGGGCGTGTTGCTGGCGCTTTGCCTGCGCCGACGCAATCCCGCGGCGGATGATGCCGCGCTGAAGACCCTGCAACAGACGCTGGTTGCCGGGCTGGAGCGGCTTGAGCGCGAATGGCGCGGCGAAATGGCGGGCAACCGGCGGGAGACCGCCGAGCAGTCGGCGCGCGAGCGGGAAGAACGGACGCAGGCGCAGCATCATCTCTTCCAGAATCTTGGCCAGCATTTGGGGCAACTGGTCGGGCAGCTTGGTCAGGCGCAAAGCGAGCGGCAGGAAGGGTTCGCGCAGGAACTGGCGCGCGTCGCCAAAAGTCTGGACGCCCGTTTCGAGCAATTGCGCGCCGCCGTGGAAAGCCGTTTGCAGGCGCTGCAAGCCGAAAACGCGAGCAAGCTCGATGAAATGCGGCGCACGGTGGATGAAAAGCTCCACGCCACGCTGGAGCAGCGTCTGGGGGAATCCTTCAAGCTCGTGAGCGAGCGTCTGGAAGAGGTGCATCGGGGTCTGGGCGAAATGCAGACGCTGGCCGCGGGCGTGGGCGATCTCCGGCGGGTGCTGACCAACGTCAAGACGCGCGGCGTCTGGGGCGAAATCCAGTTGGGGCGCCTGCTGGATGAAATGCTGACCGCGGACCAGTACGCCGCCAATGTCGCCACGCGTCCGGAAAGCAAGGAGCGCGTGGAGTTCGCCATTCGTCTGCCGGGCGGGGGCGATGGCGCGGAAAAGCGCGTGGTCTGGCTGCCCATAGACGCCAAGTTTCCGCTGGAAGATTATCAGCGGCTGCTGGACGCGCAGGAGAAGAGCGACGCGGCGATGATGGAAGAGGCGGCCAAGGCGCTGGAGATACGGCTCAAGGCGGAGGCCAGGAGCATCCGGGAAAAATATGTCGCGCCCCCGGCCACCACGGATTTCGCCATTCTCTATCTGCCGGTCGAGGGGTTGTACGCCGAGGCGCTGCGCCGTCCGGGCCTCGTCGACATGCTGCAACGGCAATGGCGCGTCACCCTGGCAGGCCCGACCACGCTGGCCGCCTTGCTGAACAGCCTGCAAATGGGGTTTCGCACCCTGGCGATCGAGCGGCGCTCGGCGGAGGTCTGGTCGGTGCTGGGCGCGGTGAAGAACGAGTTCGAGAAGTTTGGCGAGGCGCTGGCGCACACCCGCAAGAAACTGGCGGAAGCCAGCAGCAGCATCGACAAGGCCGAAGTCCGCACCCGCGTTCTCGCCCGCCGCCTGAAAGACGTGGAAGTCTTGCCGGATCAGGGTCTGGATGCCGGGGAGCAGGCGCTGGAAATCCCCGCTCCCCTGGCGCGGGCGGATGACGACGAAATCCCGTAGGCGCGGGCGGGCGCTGGAGCCTGTCCTTCTGCGCGCCGCCCCGTCGCCCGTGCCGCCCGCGTTGCGGCGCGCTTACCGGGACACGGCCTATCACGTCACGTTGCGCGGCGGCGCGGCGCGGCATGTCGCCGCGTTCGTTCTGCGCGTTGGCCGCGCCGCGCCGGAGGTGGCGCTTGCCTTTCCCCGGCGGCGCTGCTGGGCGTTGCTGACGGCATGGAATCCGCAATCCGCGCGCCGCGCCCTGAACGACAATCGCCGCGCCCAGTCGCGCTTGCGCGCCGCGCTGCGGCAAGGCGGCTGGCGTTTTTTCACGGGCGAAAACCGCGCCGATCCCATTTTCGATCCCGGTACCGGCGCCGGACGCCGCGTCTGGCCGCCCGAAGCCAGTCTGTTCGTCCCCGGTCTTCCCCTTGCCGCCGCCGTTGCGCTCGCCCGCCGTTTTCGGCAAAAGGCGATTCTCGCGGATTGCCGTTCCTGCCGGACGGCGCGGGCGATGTTCCTGGCGGGCGCCTGGAATTTCGCGCCCGTTATCTGAACTCGAACAATTCCCTGTGGTAGCGGCGCGCGTCCAGTCCGGCCTCTTGCAGGGACTTGCCCAATGCCGCGCCCCAGTTGGCCGGGCCGCAGAACCAGACGCTGGCGTTGTCGCGCAGGCGTTCCTGAATGACGGAAAACGGCTGCTTGCCCTCGCTTTTCGTGTAGCGGCAATGCAGCCGCACGCCCGCCGCCTGGCAGAGACTGGCGAGTTGCGCCGGGCAATGGTCGGCGTCGGGGACGCTGTAGAAAAAATCAATGTCCTGCTTTACGTCGCCGTCCTTTGCCAGCGCCTCCAGACGCGCGAGAAAGGGGGTGACGCCGATGCCGCCCGCCACCCAGATTTGCGGCGCGCCGCCCGCCGCGCCCGCGTTGAAGGTAAACGCGCCGTAAGGGCCTTCCAGCAAGGCGCGCTGACCGGATCGCAGCGTGGCGGCCAGTTCGCGGGTGTAATCGCCCAGAGGCTTGATCGCCAGGGTCAGGGTTGCGCTGTCCCCGTTCCAGTCGCTGGCGATGGTGAAGGGATGCGCGCCTTCCTGTTCGTCGAAGGCGGCCAGCAGGAACTGTCCCGCCTGGTGGCCAGGCCAGTCCGGGGCGCGGCACGTGATTTCCAGCACGCCGTTTTCCCTCTGCCGCCAGCTTTCGACCGTCGCCGGAAGCCGCCGCCGCCGCCCGATGCGTCCGGCAAGCGCATGGATCGCCGCCGCGCCGCCGGTCAGCGCGAACAGCGCGACCAGCCAGCCTATGGGCTGCCGCCATAATTCTCCGGGCAGCAACAGCAGGGCGTGATAGACGCCGACCAGGAAAATGAGGCTCATGAGCCTGTGCGTGAAGCGAAAGCGCCCATAGGCGAAGCGTTTGATCAGGGCGAGGATGACCAGCGCGATCATGAGATAGGCCATCCATTCGCCCGCGCCTTGCGCAAGCTCCATCCAGACGCTTTTTTCGCCTTTGCCGCCGTGTCGCGCGGGCGCGGCGATCCAGCCCGCCTGCACCATGTTTTTGGGCAGCAATTCCGTCATCCAGTGCGCGAACGCCAGCAGTCCCGCGCCAATGCCCAGCCATTTGTGCAGGCGATAGAGCTTGTCCAGACCGCGCAGGCGGGATTCCAGCCACGGAAGGCGCAGGGAAAGCAGCATGGCGCCGCTCATCCAGCCGAAGGCGAAAATGCCCGTCAGTATCACCAATGTCCGCCGCCATTCCCAGAAGCCGGGAGCGCCGGCGGCGAACAGCTCCGGAACAACCGAAAATGCCCAAACCCCCAACAGCCCCAGACTGGGCGCGATGAGCCAGAATTTAAGATGCCGCGTCATGCCGATCGAACCTCCGAAAAAAGGATGACGCAGTGTATGGGCGCGGCGTCGGCACAGGTGTCAAAAAGTGTTTCAAGGCGTTGCCGGCGGCGACATCCGCCGCGGGCGAAGGGGCGGGCGCCCCGGGCGCGGCGAAAACCCCTCCGCTTTCGCGGCGGCCTCGCGGCGGTCATATGTTGTATTTTTGCAACAACGCCGGATTTTTTGCGAAAACGCGCGACTTTTTGCTTGGTGGGGCGGGGCGGCGGCGTTATAGTCCGCTTCGCCTTGATTCCCGTATTGCGCGCCTGTTTGTTTTTTTGTCTCTTGCATGGCGGCGCGGCGGGCTTTTTTAAACGTAGCACCCACCTGTGGAGAAAAATTCCATGCAAAAGAAACTCATCGCGCTCGCCGTCGCCACGCTGGCCTCCGGCGCCGTCTTCGCGCAATCCAACGTCACGGTCTATGGCACGGTCGACGTCGGCTACACCAATCGCGGCGACGCTACCCTCACGGGCGTCGGTTCCACCAACCAGATCAATTCCGGACAATCCGACGTCTCCAAGATTGGCTTTACCGGCGTTGAAGACCTGGGCAACGGCCTCAAGGCCCTGTTCGTGCTGGAAGCGGGCTTCCACGCCGACGACGGCACCATCAACGATCAACTGTTCAGCGAACAGGCCTTCCTGGGCTTGACCGGCGGCTTCGGCACCGCGATTGCCGGTCGTCTGGTCGCGCCGCGGCACGGCTTCCTCGCCGCCATCGACCCCTTTGGCGCGGGTTCTGTCGGCCAATACCGCAACGTGTATACCGATGGCCCGGTTTTGGGTCTCGCCGCCTGGGATCCTGACCGCGTCGACAACGCCGTGGCCTACGTTTCGCCTTCCTTTGGCGGCTTCAATGTGACGGCGGCTTACGCCACCAACGCCATCGGCCAGGAAACGCTGGAAAATGACGCGGACTTCAAGACGGTAACGGTGCTGCCGCGCTACACCAACGGCCCCCTGGACGTTGGTTTTGCCTACCAGCGCATCAAGAACGACAGTACGGTGGCTGGTCTTCTTGAGCCGAAGCTCACGGCGCTGACGTTTGGCGGCACCTATGACTTCAAGGTGGTCAAGCTGGGCGCCTTCTATGATCAGACCAAGCTGGATCTCGACAACGACGTGGACGCCAAGCACAAGGTCTGGCACATCGGCATAACGGCGCCTTTTGGCAAGCACGCCGTCCTGGCCTCCTACACCCAGTCCAAGTACAGCGGCGACATTCTGGACGGTGAAAAAGCCAAGCAATGGGCGATTGGCTACACCTACGCCCTTTCCAAGCGCACCAACTTCTATGCCGTCTACTCGGACATCAACAATGATGACGACCGTTTGGCCGGTGTGGACGACGCCAGCAACGGCGGCGGAATCGTCAACGCCACTGACGACCGTATCGGTGCCTACGAGCGCGGCATCCAGTTCGGTCTGAAGCACACGTTCTAATCCTCCCCGGATTAAAACCCTGCCGACAAAACGGAGACTTCGGTCTCCGTTTTTTTTGCCCGGACTTTTTTCCGGGATCGGGAAAAACCCTTGCGGCGGCAACGAGACGCCGCCGGGCTTTCCCTTTTCGCAGCAGGGCAATCGCAGGAATGCGTCGGTCGCACACGTTTCCACGCAACTGCGCCAAAAGCGCGACGCGTCCATTTCCTCTCCCCCTTGGGGGGAGAGGGCGGCGCAACGCGCCGGGTGAGGGCGTCCTTCCGCGCGAAGCGCCGCCATTGTCATTCCGGGCATTCATGCGATTGCCCTGCTTTTCGCAGGCCATGTCCGGCAACTTTTTCCGATTCCTGATACCATCTCCTCCCTTTTTCCCGACTTTCTTCTTCATCATGAACCCCGGCGTAATCCAGATTGTTGGCGCGATCATTTTCGCGATAGCGGTGCTGCACACTTTTTCCACCAAGTACTTCGAGGGGCTGGCGCGGCGGCAGCCGAACAACGCGGGGCTGTGGCGCCTGCTGGCCGAAGTGGAGGTCGTGTTCGGGTTCTGGGCCATCGTGCTGATCGCCTTCATGGCCCTGTACAGCGGCAACGACGCGGCGGCGAGCTATCTGGACCAGCGCGATTACACCGAGCCGATGTTCGTCTTCGCCATCATGGTGGTGGCGGCTTCCCGGCCGGTATTGCAGTTTGCCTCCGCCATCGTGCGCGTCATTGCCGCCTTCGTCCCGCTGCCGCGCCCGGTTGCCGTCTATCTGACCATACTTTCCGCCGTGCCGCTCCTGAGTTCCTTCATCACCGAGCCTGCCGCCATGACGCTGGCCGCCTTCATGCTGAAGGATCTCTACTACAGCAAGCGGATTTCCTCGCGCCTGATGTACGCCACCATCGGCGTGTTGTTCGTCAACATCTCCATCGGCGGCACACTCACGAGCTTCGCCGCGCCGCCGGTGCTGATGGTGGCCAAGACCTGGGCGTGGGACACCTGGTTCATGCTCACCCACTTTGGCTGGCGCAGCGCCATTGCCGTGTTCATCAACGCCATTGGCGTCACCTTGCTGTTCCAGAAGGAACTGCGCGGCGTCGCCCTTGCCGAGCCGCAGGGAAAAAAACCGGGCGACGCGACGATGTTCGTGATGGCCGCGCATTTGCTGCTGCTGTTCATCATCGTGCGCTTTTCCCATCATCCGCCCGTTTTTCTGGGCGTGTTGCTGCTCTTCATGGGCGTCGCCAGCGCCTGGCCGCAGTATCAGGATCGCCTGATACTGCGCGAGGGACTGATGGTTTCCTTTTTCCTTGCCGGTCTGGTCACGCTGGGAGGGCAGCAGGGCTGGTGGCTCCAGGAACTGCTGCTCCGCATGGACGCCAACAGCGTGTATTTCGGCGCGACCACGCTGACCGCCGTCACCGACAACGCGGCGCTTACCTATCTGGGGTCGCTGGTGGAAGGGCTGACCGACGAATTCAAATACATGCTGGTCGCGGGCGCGGTTACGGGCGGCGGGCTGACCGTCATCGCCAACGCGCCCAATCCGGCGGGCATGTCCATTCTGCGCGGCTATTTCAATGAGCGCGCCGTGCATCCGCTGGGGCTTTTCGTCTCCGCCGTGCCGCCCACGCTGATGGCGATTCTGGCCTTCCGTCTGCTGTGAGCGGCGGCCCGTCGGTCGGTTTCGTCTCGCTCGGCTGTCCCAAGGCGGCAAGCGACGCGGAACGCATCCTCACCCGCCTTGCCGAGGAAGGCTACCGGATTGCGCCTTCCTACGCCGACGCCGATCTGGTCATCGTCAATACCTGCGGCTTCATCGACGCGGCGGTGACGGAATCGCTGGAAGCCATCGGCGAGGCGCTGGCGGCAAACGGCAAGGTCATCGTCACGGGTTGCCTGGGCGCGCGGGAGGATGTCGTGCGCAACGCGCATCCCAAGGTGCTGGCGGTAACGGGGCCGCATGCGACGGAAGCGGTGATGCAAACGGTGCGCCGACATCTGCCGCCGCCGGAACACGCCTCGTTCCGCTCGTTCGCGCCGCCGCAGGGCGTGCGCCTGACGCCCGCTCATTTCGCCTATCTGAAGATTTCCGAGGGCTGCAATCACGCCTGCGCTTTCTGCGTCATCCCGCAACTGCGCGGCCCGCTCGTTTCCCGCCCGATAGGCGAGGTGCTGGACGAGGCAAAACGGCTTGTGGCGGCGGGCGTGAAGGAATTGCTGCTCATTTCGCAGGATACCAGCGCCTACGGCGTGGATTTGAAATATCGCCTCGGCTTCTGGGGCGGCAGGCCGCTGAAAACCCGCCTGAAGGAATTGTGCGCGGCGCTCGCCGATTTTGGCGTCTGGGTGCGCCTGCACTACGTGTACCCCTATCCCGCCGTCGATGATCTGCTGCCCCTGATGGCCGCGGGGAAGATACTGCCGTATCTGGACGTGCCCTTTCAGCACGCCAGCCCGCGCATCCTGAGCGCGATGAAGCGTCCGGCGGCGGCGGAAGACATGCTGAAGCGCATCGCAAACTGGCGCAGCCTCTGCCCGGAGATTACCCTGCGCTCGACCTTCATCACGGGTTTCCCCGGCGAGACGGAGGCGGAATTTCAGGAATTGCTGGATTTCTTGCGGGCGGCGCAACTCGACCGCGTTGGCGCGTTCGCGTATTCGCCCGTGGCGGGCGCGCCCGCCAACGCCCTGCCAGGCCTGCCGCCGGAAGAAGAACGCGAGGATCGTCTGCGCCGCCTGATGGAAACGCAGGAAGACATCAGCGCCGAAAAACTCGCGCGCAAAATCGGAACGCGCATGACCGTGCTGGTGGATGCCGTCGATGACGAGGGCGTCATCGCGCGCAGTCCGGGCGACGCGCCGGAAGTCGACGGCCTCGTGTGCCTCGACGGGTTCTTCGCCGCCCAGCCCGGCGATTTTCTGCAGGCGCGGATCGTCGATGCCGACGCGCATGATCTGTATGCCGAAGCGATCTGAATTTTCCAGCGCCGATTTTCTGGCGCGATTGAGCGTCATCGTCGGCGCCAGGAATCTGCTCGTCCGCGCCGAGGATTTTGCCGCCGCGCTCACGGACTGGCGCGGACGGTATACCGGCAAGGCGCTGGCGCTGGTCAGGCCCGGCAGCGCGGCGGAAGCGCAGGCCGTCGTCCGCGCCTGCCTCGCCGCCGGTTGCCCTATGCAGCCGCAGGGCGGCAATACCAGCCTGGTCGGCGGCGCGACGCCGGACGCCAGCGGCAGGACGCTGCTGATCCAGATGGCGCGTCTTGACCGCATCCGCCGCGTGGATATTGTGAACAACGCGATGACGGTGGAGGCGGGCTGCACCCTCGCGCGGGCGCAGGCCGCCGCCAGCGAAAAGGGACGCCTTTTCCCCTTGTCGCTGGCGGCCGAGGGCAGTTGTCAGATTGGCGGCAATCTCGCCGTCAACGCGGGCGGCGTGCAGGTGCTGCGCTATGGCGCGATGCGCGACCTGACGCTGGGACTGGAGGCCGTGCTGCCCAACGGCGAACTGTTCGAGGGACTGTCCGCTCTGCGAAAGAACAACGTCGGCTATGACCTCCGGCACTTGCTGATCGGATCGGAAGGCACACTGGGACTGATCACCGCCGCCACGCTGAAGCTCTTTCCCCCGCCGGAGGCGCGGGCGACGCTGATGCTGGGCGTCGCCTCGCCCGCTGCCGCCATTCAGCTGCTTGGCCGGGCGCAGTCCGCCTTCGACGCGCAACTGACGGCCTTTGAACTCATTTGTCCCCTGTCGCTCGATTTGTTGCGCCGCCATTTTCCGCAACTCGCCTTTCCTGTCCTGGAAACGCCCTGGCACGCGCTGTGCGAATTTTCCGGCAATCGCGACGACGGCCTTTTGACGAAAGCGGAAAACTTCGCCGCCGCCGTAATCGCGAAAAATCTGGCGCGCGACGCGCTGCTGGCGCAAAACGAGACGCAACGCGGCGCGTTCTGGCGGTTGCGGGAGCATATTTCCGAAGCGCAGAAACGGGAAGGCGTCAGCATCAAGCATGACATCGCCCTGCCCATTTCCCGCATCGACGAATTCCTGACCCGTGTCGAGCCGCTGCTTGCCGCCGCTTTCCCCGGCGTTCGCCATACCGCCTTTGGTCATCTGGGCGACGGCAACCTGCATTTCAACCTTTCCATGCGCGAACCGGAAGCCAACGCCCGCCTGCTGGCGCGCGCGCCGGAAGCCAATCGCGTCGTCTACGATCTGGTCGCCGCCCTGGGCGGCAGCATTTCCGCCGAACACGGCATAGGCCGCCTCAAGCGCCCGCTGCTTTCGCGCTATTACGCCCCGGCGCGCCTCTCTGCCCTGCGCGCCATCAAACAATCCCTCGACCCCGGGGGACTGATGAATCCGGGCGTGCTGATTCCCGAGGACGACAACGCCCCGCTCATTCCCGAAGGCAAACGCGATGGCTTGCGTTAAAACCTTGCCGCCCGATCGGAAGCGGCTGGCGCGCATATATACTTGTCCGTCTCTGACCCACGCAACAGGAGTTTGAAGGCGCCATGAACGCAGGCAAAACCCCCGCCCTGATTTGTCCCGCCGGCAGTCTGCCCGCCTTGAAGGCGGCCGTCGATCACGGCGCGGACGCGGTATACGCCGGGTTCAGGGACGACACCAACGCGCGCAATTTCGCCGGTCTGAATTTCGACGACAGAACGCTCGCCGCCGGCGTGGACTACGCCCACCGGCATGGCCGGGAAGTCCTGCTCGCCATCAACACCTATCCGCAGCCCGGACGCGAGGCCGCCTGGCAAAAGGCGGTCGACACGGCGGCAGGCCTCGGCGCGGACGCGCTCATCCTCGCGGATGTCGGCCTCATGGCCTACGCGCGCGAACATCATCCCGATCTCCATCTGCATCTTTCCGTGCAGGGATCGGCCACCAATTACGAGGCCATCAACTTCTGCCGCCGCGCTTTCGGCATCCGCCGCGTCGTGCTGCCGCGCGTCTTGACGCTGGCGCAGGTGGAAAACCTGATCGCCCACACCACGACGGAAGTGGAGGTTTTCGGCTTCGGCAGCCTGTGCGTGATGAACGAGGGACGCTGCTGGCTTTCTTCCTACGCCACCGGCAAATCCCCCAATGTCGCGGGCGCCTGTTCGCCCGCCAAATTCGTGCGCTGGGAAAAACGTCCGGCGCGCGGCGGCGAGGTTCCCGGCGAGCACATGGACGCGCGGCTGAACGGCGTGCTCATCGACACCTTCGCGCCGCAGGAATCGGCGGGGTATCCGGTGCTGTGCAAAGGGCGCTTCACCGTGCGGGACGAAACCTATTACGCGCTGGAAGAACCCACCAGCCTGAACGTGCTGGCCGTGCTGCCGCAGATCATCAGCATCGGCGTCGCCGCCGTCAAAATCGAGGGTCGCCAGCGCAGCCCGGCTTACGTCGCCCAGGTGACCAGGGTCATGCGCGCGGCGCTGGACAGCGCGATCGAGGCGGCGCGGCGCGGCGTCGCCTATCAGGTGGACGCCCTTTGGCAGGCGGAACTGGCGCGCGTCTCCGAAGGGCAGCAGGTCACGCTCGGCGCGTATAACCGCCCGTGGCGCTGAAGCATTGCCGCATCCTCGTCCCCTCCCCGAAAAAAGGCCATGAATATGACGCAACCTTGCATTCCCAAAATCACGCTCGGCCCGATCCTCTGGTTCTGGCCGCGTGAAAAAGTCCTGAAGTTCTATGCCGATCTGGCCGATCATCCGGCCATCGACACTTTTTATCTGGGCGAGGTCGTCTGTTCCCGCCGCCAGCAATTGCGCGCCGACGACTGGCTGCAACTGGCGCGCGATCTCATGGGGCGCGGCAAGAAAGTGGCGCTGTCGGCGCAGGCGCTGCTGGAATCCGAAAGCGATCTGCGCGCCCTGCGCGCGCTGACGGAAAAAGAACGCCTGACGCTGGAAGTCAATGACCTGGGCGCGGTCGGCATCGCCGCGGAACGGGGATTGCCTTTCGTCTGCGGCGCGCATCTGAACATCTACAACGCCGCCACCCTGCACTGGTACGCGCGCGCGGGCGGCGTCGCCTTCGTGCCGCCGCTGGAAGCCTCGCGCGACATGGCTGCCGCCCTGCACCGCAGCCGCCCCAAGACCATGACGACGGAACTGTTCGTCTTCGGCAAGCTGCCGCTGGCCTTTTCCGCCCGCTGCTTCACCGCCCGCCATTACGAGCTGAACAAGGACAATTGCCAGTTCCGTTGCCTGGAACATCCGCATGGCCTGCTGGTCAAGACGCGGGAAGGACAGCCTTTTCTCGACATCAACGGCATCCAGACCATGTCGGCGCAAACCTGCAACCTGCTGGCGCAAATGCCCGACATCCTGCGCATGGGCGTCGAGGCCATCCGCGTTTCGCCGCAGGATACGCACATGGACGCCATCCTCACCGCCTTTGCCGCCGCCTGCCGCGGCCAGAACGTGGAAGCCGACGCGCTGGCGCATGTCGCCGACGAGGCCGGATTCTGCAACGGCTACTGGTTCGGCGGGGCCGGCATGGAGCAGCGCGCGCCGGAAACGGCATGAGCGGCGGACAGGCAATAACCCGCGGAACAACAGCCCCCCTTTCAGGAAGCGTCCAGCCCCTGACTTGAACGCCAGGCGAACAGGCGCGTGGGTTGCCAGCCGAGCCGCGTGTAAAAGGAGCGCGCGGGCGCGTTGTCGGCGTCGGCAAGAAGTTGCAGGCGGCGAGCGTCTTTCCGGTTGGCCCAGTCCGCGGCGGCGGCAAGCAGTTGACGGCCTATGCCCATTTTCCGGTACGCGGGCGCGACGACGACATCCTCGACCCAGGCGGAGGGCGCGCCGCAGGCGGTGGAAATGACCAGTTGGACGCTGATCATGCCGATGGCGGGCTTTGGGGGATTCGGAAGGGCATCGTCATGGCGCCCCGCCATGTCGCGGGCAACGAGGATGACGCCGTTTTCCGGTCTTTGCAGCAGGCATTCCAGTCCGCGCCGCTGTTTTTCCAGGTCGGGGCAAAAATCCTGCTCGATGGAAAACAGCAGGGCAAGCAGCGCGCACAAGACGGGAACGTCGGACGCGGCGGCGGCCTCCACGCGAATGGCGGCGCTCATTGGGCGTCCCCGCCGTCGGGATACATCAGGACGCTCAAAAAACGGATGGGGCAACAGACAAGGGTTTCCGGGCCGTGCGGAATGTCGCCGCGAAAGGTGAGCGCGTCGCCCGGCTTCAGGACATAGGTATTCTGGCCATGACGGTATTCGATTTCGCCTGCGAGCATATAGATGAATTCCGTGCCGGGATGCTCAAAAACGGGAAAGGTCTCGGAGTCGTGATCGATGGAAATGAGGAAGGGTTCAAAGTTTTTTCTCGGCCCCTGGTCGTAGGCGAGCAGATGATAGGTGTGGCCGCGCTTGGTGCCGCGCCGCACCACTTCCATGCCCTCGTTCTTTCGCACCAGTTGGGCGCTGCCGTCCTTGGTGTCGTAGCCGCGAAACAGCGAAGCCAGCGAGACGCCAAGCGCCTGCGCCAGACGGGAAAGGGTATCCAGACTGGTGGCGGTCTGGGCGTTCTCGATGCGCGAGAGCATCCCCCGGCTGATGCCGGAGCGGGCGGCGACATCGGCGATGGTCAAGCCGTGCGAGCGCCGTATGTCCTTGATGCAGTTCCCCAGATAGCGTTCGAGACTGTTGTCGGTTCCGTTCATGAAAAAGCCGGGCGTGATGTGCGAGGAAAAATGCCCCGCGCCGACAACGCCAGAAACGCCGTTCTCCAGTCCGCGGGACAGGCGGCGAATGTACCACAAAAATTACCACAGCGAAAAAAAGTTGAACACCGTTACCGCTTCTCGCCCGCGGCGCGCATTCCTCGGCGGAGGGACGCCGCCGCGAGGATTACATCTGCGTCAGCCTGGCCAGCATCTGGTCGGAAGTGGAGACGACCTTGGAGTTGAGTTCGTAGGCGCGCTGCGCTTCGATCATGCTCACCAGTTCCTCGGCGACATCGACGTTGGATGTTTCGATGTACTTCTGTTCCAGTGTGCCCGCGCCATTCTGGCCGGGCGTGTTGGGGGTCGGCGCGCCGGAAGAGCCGGTTTCCAGAAAAAAGTTGCTGCCCATCGACAGGAGGCCGCCGGGGTTGATGAAAGTGGCCAGCTGGATTGCGCCGATCTGCGTCGGCTGCACAACGCCGGACTGGGTGACGGTGACGACGCCGTCCGTGCCGATGGTGAGCGCCAGCGCGTTTTCCGGGATATTGATGTTCGGCTGCAATGGATAGCCGTCGGGCGTGACGATGTTGCCCTGATTGTCTTTCTGGAAGGAGCCGTTGCGGGTGTAGGCGGTCGTGCCGTCGGGCAGCAGGATTTGCAGGAAGCCGTTGCCGTTGATGGCGACATCGAGCGCGTTGTCGGTGAATTGCGGATTGCCCTGCGTGAAAATGCGGGCGGTGGAGACGGGCTGCACGCCGGTGCCCAGTTGCAGGCCGTTGGAAGCCTGCGTTTGCTGGGTGGATTGCGCGCCCGGCTGGCGGATGACCTGATAGAGCAAGTCCTCGAAGACGGCGCGGGATTTCTTGAAGCCGCCGGTGGAAACGTTGGCGAGGTTGTTGGCGATGACGTCGATGTTGGTCTGCTGGGCGTCAAGGCCGGTGCGGGCAATCCAGAGTGAGCGAATCATGGCGGTTTTCCTGTTGTATTCCCGAAAAGGCGTCAGCCCGTTATGGACAAGAGTTTGTCGGCGGTCTGCGCGTTGCGGTCTGCGGTTTGCAGGAGCTTTATCTGCATTTCAAACTGGCGGGAAAGGCTGATGAGCTGCACCATCGTTTCCGCCGCGTTTACATTGCTGCCTTCAAGGTTGCCGGAGGTGACGCGCACGGTTTCATCCATCGGCGAGAGTCCGCCGTCCTTCCGGCGAAACAGGCCGTCGTCGCCGCGCGCGAGATTGTTTTCCGGCGGATTGACGAGTTTCAGGCGTCCGACCACATTGACCACGTTGGGATTGCCAAAGGTGGGAATGACGGAAACGGTGCCGTCGCCGCCGATGGCGATGTGGTTGTCGGGCGGGATGGCGATGGGGCCGCCGTCGCCTTGCAGAATGTAGCCGCTCTTGGTTTGCAGCACCCCGTTCACATTGACTTCCAGGGCGCCGGCGCGGGTATAGGCTTCCTCGCCGCGCTTATCCTGCACCGCCAGCCAGCCGGGGCCGTCGATGGCGACATCGAGCGGGTTGTCGGTGCGCAGAATCGGGCCTTCGTCGAAGATGTCCTGTATGGAGGCGTCAACCACGAAGGCGCGGCTGGGCATGGCCTCGGAAAGCACCGGCACGGCCTCGAAACGATGCATCTGCGCCTTGAAGCCGATGGTGCTGGCGTTGGCGAGATTGTTGGCGACGCCCGCCTGTTGCAGGAATACATGCTTGGCGCCGGTCATGGCGGTGTAAATCAGGCGATCCATGCGCTGCTCCCTTGCGGACGCCTTCTCCTTCCCTGTCCGCCCGCAAGGGCGCGGGCGGCGGCATATCGCGCCGGAGAAGGAAAGAAGCGCGCCGCGCCGCGCGGCAAGCAGCCGGGGACGCGGGACGGACGCCGCCGTCCGCCGATCCAGGCCGCTGGCCGCGCCCGCAGGAATAGAAGGAAGACGCGGCACATCGAATGAACGCCTTTCATCTGGACGGCCTTACCGCAGATTCACCAGGGTCGACATGATCTGATCCTGCGTCTTGATCGTCTGGGCGTTGGCCTGATAGTTCCGCTGCATGACAATCATGTTGACCAGTTCCTGCGTCAGATCGACGTTGGAATCCTCCACCTGCCCGGACTCCACGATGCCGCGCGTGCCGCCGCCCGGCACGCCGATGGTGGCCTGACCGGAGGTGTACGTCTCGATCCACATGTTGCTGCCGGTGCTTTGCAGGCCGTTTGGATTGGCGAATTCCGCGAGGATGACCTGCCCCATCATCTTGTTCTGCCCGTTGCTGTAGCTTGCCATCACATAGCCTTCCTGCGAAACGGAAAGGTTGGTGAGCGACCCGGCGATGTAGCCGTCCTGCGTGATGGCGTCGACATTGTTCGGCATCCCGAATTGCGTGGTCTCGCTCAGGTCGAGGTAGAAGGCTTTGCCGCTTGGCGTGGTGGCCTGGAACCAGTTGTAGGAGACAGTGGCGGGCCACGTGGGCGTGTCGGCGGTCAAATCCACGATGGTGCCGTCCTGCATGAGGGTCTGGGACATGTCCAGTTCAAAGCGGGCGTTGGTCGTGCTCAGCGTGCCGTCCGCGTTGAAGACCAGGGTGTTGGGCGTGGCGGAAACCAGATATTTGTTGTCGATGACGGTATACACGTCCCAGGTGCGCGCCGCCACGCCCGTATCGCCCGTACGCACGTAATAATTGGTCAGGGTGTGCATGGTGCCGGCCTGATCGTAGATTGCCGCCGGGGTGGAATAATTGAACATGCTCGACTGAAACGTCGCATTCCAGGCAAAGGGCGTGAGTTGCTCCCAGTCGCTGCCGACGCTTACCGTTGCCGAGGATTCGTCGCGCGCGTCCAGGTTTACGCCCACTTTCAGCCCGCCATCGGTCTGGTTGACCAATGTAGACCAGCCCGTCTGCTTGGGCGGAATCGCGCCCGTGCCGACGGTGAGCGGCACGATGGAAGCGGTGTTGATGGTTTCGCCGTCGGGCGAATCGTAGCCGGTCAGAAAACAGCCGTTGGAATTGACGATATAGCCGTCCTTGTCCAGATGGAATTGCCCGTTGCGGCTGTAATAGGGCGTCAGGTCGTTGGGGCTTTTCTGGAAGCGGAAAAACCCGTTGCCGCTGATCGCCATGTCCATGCCGTTGTTGGTGACGCTCACATTGCCCTGGGTGAATTGCTGCTGCACCGCCATCAGACTGACGCCAATGCCGATCTGCGAATTCGCCGCGCCGTTCAGCGCCCCGGCATAGACATCGGCGAAATGCGCCGACGACGCCTTGAAGCCAACCGTGCTGGCGTTGGCGATATTGTTGCTGACGACATCCAGTGCTTTGGAATAGACGTTGAGTCCGCTCAAACCTTGTTGGAACGCCATGATGTTCTCCTGATGAATCCGTTTTCAAAATACCTGTTTAACATTATCCAGCGCAACGTTGCCCACGCCGGCGACTTCGATGACAAAACCATTGCCGCCGCGTATCAGCGCGGAGACCGTTCCGGCCTGCAAGGCGGTCGCGCCAACCGACTCCCCGGCGAGGGAGGCCAGGACGGAAAAACGGTATGTGCCCGGCGCCGCGACATCGCCGTTCTGATCCGTGCCGTCCCAGTAAAAGGCCTGCGAACCGGCGTTTAGCTGCCCCAGGCTTTGCCGCGCGATTTCCACGCCATTCGCGTCCAGAATGCTGATTTCCACCTTGTCCGCGGGCGTCGTCAGGTCGATGCCGAAAAGGCTGCCTTCTTCCGTCAGCGCCAGCTGATCGCCGGGGACGAGGACATTTTTGCCGATCAGGTTTGCCGCCTGCAGGGAAAGCGCCTCGTCGTAGCTGCCCAGCAGGGTCTGCATGGTGGCGTTCAGCTGCTCCAGACCGGAAACCATGTTCATCTGCGCCAGCTGCGAAGTCATTTCCGCGTTTTCCATCGGATTCAGCGGGTCCTGATTCCTGAGCTGCGCCAGAAAGAGCGTCATGAAGCGGTCGCTCATTTCCGCCGCCGCGCTCGCCGTTGTCGCCGCGCCGTAGCCCGAAGAATTGGCGTTGACGGTATTGATGACGTCACTATTGATGGACATGATGCTTCCTTCCTTATTGAGCGCCGATCTGCAGGGTGCGCATGAGCATCTGCTTGGCGGTGTTCATGACTTCGACATTGGTTTGATAGGAGCGCGAAGCGGAGATCATGTTGACCATCTCCTCCACGGCGTCGACATTGGACATGGCGACATAACCCTGTTCGTCCGCCAGCGGATTGCCGGGATCGTAAGTCATGCGCGGCGGCGCGGCGGATTCCACGATGCGGCTGACCGTGACCCCCTGCGAAGCCTCGCCCGCGTTGCCCATCGGCGTTGCCTGAAACACCACTTCCTTGGCGCGATACGGCTGACCATTGGCGGATGTCGCGCTGTCCGCGTTCGCCAGGTTGGAAGCCACCGTATTGAGCCGCAGGGACTGCGCCGACATGGCGCTGCTGGCGACCTGAAAAACATTGAACAGGCTCATGATTTACCCTCGCTCATCCCTGATTGCTG
>JAITJU010000309.1 GCA_031278735.1 Zoogloeaceae bacterium | reverse complement strand
GATTGCAGCTCGACGCGATATTGCAGATTCACGTCCTTCAGCGCGCCGTTCGCCGTCGGCAAATGCCCGCCGTGGGTGCGGGCAAGCGTCAAATGACCGCCCGCCGCGCGTTGTCCGCTCGCGCTGGCGAACGCCGCCTTGAAATCAAAATCGCGCGCCTTGTAGTACGGCGTATCCGCGTTGGCGATATTGGAAGCCAGCACCTGCTGCCGATGCGCCCGCAAATCCAACGCCTGCGAATAAACCGCCAAATAGCTCTTGATGTCGCCAATCATGGCGCGATTCCTCTCATTATTCGTTGCCGACCATCGGCAAACGCGCCGACGCACACGCCTAAAAGCACTAAGCGTGCCATCCGCGGAAAATGAGGAAAGCGGCGCGCCAGCGTTACGCCCTCCCTTTTTCCCGCTCCGGATCGAGCGGCAAAACTTGCCGGACGCGGCATTCCATACAGCATAAAAACAAGGCAGGCGCGAGCCGGGACATTCCCGCACAAAATCTGTGGATAACTTTGTGGATTTCGTGTCATTAAGCCGTCACAACTCCACGGGCACGGGCGTTGCGCCGGGAGCGCCTCAAAAAGTGGCTTTCATGAAAAACATAATGAAATCAAACAGTTGAAAAATAAATCCATTGTCAATAGGGAAAAGGCGGGGAACAGCAAAAAAATTGCCGCGCTGGACGGGCGCGGAAACCGCTGTGGAGTAAACTGCGGCGCCATGATGGACAAAGGTTTGATTTCCCCCGTTTTCGCGGCATTTTCCGCCGAGGATCGCATTTTTTCCGTCAGCGAACTGAACCGCGCGGCGCGCGGCGCGCTGGAAGCAAAATTCCCCTTGCTCTGGGTTGCGGGCGAGATTTCCAACCTGATTCGCGCGGCTTCCGGGCATGTCTACTTCACGCTGAAGGATGCCGAGGCGCAGGCGCGCTGCGTGCTCTGGCGCAGCAAGGCCGCGCTCGTCGGCTTTCGTCTGGAAAATGGGCAAAAGGTCAGGGCGCGGGTTTCGGTGACGCTCTTTGAGGCGCGCGGCGATTATCAACTCACGGTGGAAAGCCTGCGCATGGCCGGACAGGGCGCGCTGTTCGAGCGTTTCCTGGCATTGAAGGCGCGCCTGGAAGCCGAGGGTCTGTTTGCCGCCGAGCGGAAACGCCCGTTGCCCGCTTTTCCCCGCCGCATCGCCATTGTTTCCAGTCCGCAGGCCGCCGCCTTGCAGGACGTGCTGGCCACTTTCGCCCGCCGCGCGCCGCATGTGCGCCTTGCGCTTTTCCCCGCGCCCGTGCAGGGCGAAGGCGCGGGACGGGAAATTGCGCGCTCGCTGAGCGCGGCGGCCGCCTCCGACAACGACGCCATCCTGCTCTGCCGCGGCGGCGGCAGCATGGAAGACCTGTGGGCCTTCAACGAGGAAATTCTGGCGCGCGCCATTTGCGCTTCGCGCTTGCCGGTCGTCAGCGGCGTCGGGCACGAAACCGATTTTTGCATCGCCGATTTTGCCGCCGACCTGCGCGCCCCCACGCCCACGGCGGCGGCGGAACTGATTTGTCCGGCGCGGCGGGACGTGCTGGAGCTTCTGGACGCCTTGCGCCGCCGCATGAGGCGAGGCGGCGAAAACCGTCTGCGCGCGTGGGCGCAAACACTGGACCATCTTGCCGCCCGTTTGCCTTCGCCCGCCCGCCAACTGTCGCTTCGCCGCGAAAATCTTCTTGCGATCGCGCTTCGCCTGCGGCAAGCCATGCGGCAGAACACGGCGCAGAAGCGGGAGGCGCTGCGCGCGCTTGCGTTTGATCGGCGCCGCCCGCGTCTGGACATCTGGCGCGCAACGCTTTTTCATCTGCGCCAACGCTTGCGGCAGGCGGCTGAAGTCCTGTCGCGCCGCCAGCGGCAGCGTCTCGCGCAGCTGGAGCAGGGCATGCGCCAGCTCGATCCAAAAGCCGTGCTCGCGCGCGGCTACGCCATCGTCACGCGCGCCGACGGAAGCCTGTTGCGCGACGCCAGCGCGACATTTCCGGGCGACGCCCTGCTGTTGACCCTGGCGCGCGGCCACGTCGCCGCGCAGGTGCTGGAAAAGACATTCGCGGACGCGGAAGACGAACGCCCCGTTACAAAAAACGCGGCAATGGACACAGCGTCTGGCTATTTCGCTATAAAAACGGGACAATAAGCCCGACCAATCCGAAAAGGAGTTTTTCATGGCCATCCCTTCGCTGTTTGACCCCTTGCAACTGGGAGACCTGGCGCTGCCCAACCGCATCATCATGGCGCCGATGACCCGATGCCGCGCGGAGGGGAACGTTCCCAACGCCATGATGGCGGAATACTACCGGCGACGCGCCGAAGCGGGATTGATTATTTCCGAGGGGGTGCCAATATCGCCGCAGGCCATCGGCTATCCCGACGTGCCGGGCATCTGGAAGCCGGAGCAAGTGGAGGGCTGGCGGCTGGTGACGGATGCCGTGCATCAGGCGGGCGGTCGGATTCTCGCCCAGCTCTGGCATGTGGGGCGCGTTTCCGACCCGCTTTATCTGAAGGGCGAGCGTCCCGTCGCGCCCAGCGCCATTGCCGCTCCCGGACACGTCAGCCTGCTGCGCCCGCAAAAGCCCTATGTCACGCCGCGCGCGCTGGAATTGAGTGAAATCGCCGACATTGTCGAAGCCTTCCGCCGCGCCGCGCAAAACGCCAAACTTGCCCAGTTCGACGGCGTGGAAATTCACGCCGCCAACGGCTATCTGCTGGATCAGTTCCTGCAGGACAGCAGCAATCAGCGCACCGACGAATATGGCGGCCCCATTGAAAACCGCGCCCGTCTGCTCCTGGAGGTTGCGGACGCCGCCATCTCGGTGTGGGGCGCGGGGCGCGTGGGGGTGCATCTCGCGCCTCGCTGTGATTCGCACGGCATGGGCGATCGCTCCCCTGCCGCCACTTTCGTGCATGTCGCCCAGGCGCTTGGTCAGCGTAACGTCGCGTTCCTCTTCACCCGTGAAGCGCAAGGGCCGGGAATGCTGGGGCCGCAGCTGAAGCGGGCTTTCGGCGGCAATCTCATCGCCAATCAGGGGCTGGACAAGAAAGTCGGCGTCCGCATCCTCGTCGCCGGAGAAGCCGACGCCATCGCCTTCGGCGTGCCCTTCATCGCCAACGCCGACCTCGTGCAGCGCCTGAAAAACGACCTTCCCTTCCGCGCTCCGCGCCCGGAATTCTTCTATCTGGGCGGTGCGGAGGGGTACCTCTGATCCGCCGACGCGGGGAGCAACCCGCCCGCGTCCCGATTCGCGCGCTCACGCCCGCATGAGCACATCGGCGGGGCGCAGGGCGAAAAGGCCGCAGGCGACGACGCCGGGCATCTGGTTGAGGGCGGTTTCCAGCGCGACGGGGTCGTCGATGACGAGATGGCGCACGTCCAGAATAGGGTTGCCGTTGTCGGTCACGAACCCTTGCCGCAATTCGGCTTCGCCGCCCAGCGCCGCCAGTTGGCGGCCAATCTGCCGCGCCGCCATGGGGATGACCTCGATGGGCAGCGGAAAGCGCCCCAGGCGTTCCACCCGTTTGGAATCATCGGCAATGCAGACGAAGACGTCGCTGGCCGCCGCGACGATTTTTTCCCGCGTCAGCGCGCCGCCGCCGCCCTTGATCATGCGCAGTTGCGGGTCGATTTCATCGGCGCCGTCCACGTAAATCGCCAGCCGCTCCACCGCGTTCAGATCGAGCGTGGGGACGCCAATGGCCTCGAGCCGCCGCCGCGTGGCTTCCGAACTGGCGACCGCGCCGCCCAGACGCCCGCGCAAGGCGGCGAGCGCGTCGATGAAGAAATTGGCGGTGGAGCCGGTGCCCACGCCCAAAATCGCCCCTTCGGGCAAATGCCGCGCCACATAATCCGCCGCCGCCCGCGCGACGGCCTGCTTTTGCTCATTCTGGCTCATCGTAAAATTAACTCCCGCTCAAAACCCCGCCCGCAAAAAAAGCGCGAGGGTTGTGAAACCTCGACCGGAAGGTCGGCATCCTGTTCAAACCTCATCCCGCAAATTTCCCGGATTCAGGAAAGCCGCAAGAAACGATCGTCACAGCAGGGTTTCCCCGCCCGGCGTTTGCCACTGGACGCCGATAATCTCCAGCACGTCCTCCGGGTAATCCGTCCAGGCTTCCGCCGCGCCATGCTCCGGCGGCGTCTCGTCTTGCATGGCGTTGACCAGCGCCGCTACCTGGCTGTTCTTCAATTGCGCGCCGTCCGCAAGCTGGAATGTCTCCACCTGATAACTCGCGTGGTAATACCAGTTCTCGAAAGTGAGCTTGTCGCCTTCCGTTCCCAGAACGCCGACTTCCAGATGATTGCCCTGCCGACTGAACCACAATTGTTCCGCCGTGATTCCCTCTCCGAACTG
>JAITJU010000306.1 GCA_031278735.1 Zoogloeaceae bacterium | reverse complement strand
GGGAACATTGCTTGTCGAGCAGCAAAAAGCGCAGGCGCAACAATGGCAGGAGATGAGCGCCCGGATGGGAGAGCGCATCGCGCAAGGCGTAAGCGAAGCGGTCAACAGCAGTTTGCGCGAGCCGCTGGCGCGCATGGCGTCGGCAGTGGAAGCCGCAGGCAAGAATCAGGGCGAAGTTGCCGCGCGCGCGCTGGAACCGCTGCTTTCCAGCTTTGCGCGGCGCATGGAAACGCAATTGGGGCAGGGCGGCAGGGAACTGGAAAATCTGCTGGCAAAAAGCGCCGAAGGGATGCAGCGCATGGCGCATGAACTGGACAGGGTGGTCACGCGCATGGATGGCGTGGGGCAGGGCGCGATCAACGCCGTTGCCGAAGGGCTTTCCCATGCGGGCAGCGGCATGGGAGAGGCCGCGGACAATTTCGCTCAGGCCAGCGCCCAGGTGGGCGGTCAATTGCTTGCCGCTTCGTCCGCGCTGGCGCGGGCGGCGTCGGATGCCAATGCGGTCATGCAAGGTGAAAACCAGAATCGGGAGGCCATCGCCGCGATGCTGGCCGAATTGCGCGGCATTTTGCGGGAATCCCGCCGAGAAGCGGCATTGACCGACGAGTTGACGCGGCGCATGGAAGCGGCGGCGCAATCGCTTGCCGCCGCCAAAACGGAAGCGGGCGCATATCTGGAAGGCGTCAATCAGGTGCTGGGTGAAGCGCACCGGCGTTTTGCCGAAAATATCGAGCGTACGCTGGGCGCGGGCAACCAGCAATTTCACAAGGAAGTGGCGCTGGCGGTCGATTATCTGAAAGGGGCCATCGAAGCCCTGGGCGACACGCTGGAAGACCTCGCGGCGAGGCGCGGATGACGCGCCGATCGCCGCCGCCCGCGCCGCATCCAGACATGGCGGAACAGCCTTTCTGGATTTCCTTTTCCGATCTCATGACGGCGCTGATGGCGCTGTTTCTGGTCGCCATGAGCGTGGCGCTGCTGGCGATTACAAGCGACATCGCCAAAACCGAAGACCAGAAGGCGGGACGGGAAGAAGACATCGACGCCTTCATGACGGCGCTTTCCCGCGCTGCCGCCGATTTTCCCGGCGTCAGCGTGCGGGGCAGGGTGGTGGATTTTGGCGAGCGCGCCCGCTTCGAGACCAACAGCCACCGCTTGAACCCTGAACAGGTGAAACTGCTGCGCGAGATGACGCCGCAAATCCTGCGTCTGGCGCGCGAGCCGCTGGGCAGGAAGTGGCTGAAGCGCGTGGTGGTGGAGGGCTTTGCCGACGCGCGCGGCAGCTATCTCTACAATCTCAATCTTTCCCTGCAACGTGCCGAACGTCTGCTTTGCATTCTGATCGCCCCGGAGGCGTCCGCCACACTGAGCGCCGAAGACCGGCTCATGGTGCGCGATCTGTTTTTGGTCAGCGGCTCTTCCTTCAATGCCCTGAAAGCCAACCCGGAAGCCAGCCGCCGTCTTGAACTGCGTCTGGAATTTCTGGAACTGGGCGAAACCCGCGCCGCCAGCCATGATCTGCCGCTGGAAGAAGAGCCGCGCTGCCCGCTGGATGGACGATGAACAACGCGCCGCTGAAAGACTTGGCTGGCCGCATGAGCGCCGCGCTGGATGGGTATCCGCGGCAATTGCTGTTTGGCGCTTCAGCGCAAATGCGCGCCAGTTTGGAAGGCGCGCGCGACTTGGCGAACAATCGGCGCGGCGCGACGGAAGCAGAGCGCGTGACGCAAGGACTGATGGCGCTACGCCTTCAGGACGCCCCCGATTTCGTGCGCTTGAAGTACGCTTGCCGTGGTCTGGCGCGCGCCGCCGACTGGGATTCCCGGCGCGTGCTGGCGGATATGGCGCTGGTCAACAAGCTGCTTGCGCGGGTCGCCGGGCTGAAAAACGACGAACGCCGTTTTCAATCCTGCCGCCGCGCCCTCATTGCCGCACTGGAGGAAGCCAAGAGTCTGCCGAAATCTTCCTGCCTGGAAGGTCGCATCGCCCTGCGCCGTTTTTTGGAAGACGAAGACTAGCATCAACAACAGGAAAAACAGTAAAACAATTAAACAATTGCCTTTCGTGAATTTTACATAATACAAATTCTGAAGTAAGTACGGGCGTTGTGTCTGTTGCGTATGCTTCTGGTATGGTGAATTGCGCGAAAAACAAGCATAGCGCGGCTATCGAGAGAAGAGAACGGGCATGGATGCGGTTTAGAATGCGCTCGAAAAAGGCGCGTTCGTCCGGGCTTTTTGCGCGGTCAAGATAGGTATCGAGTATGACAACATCCGGGTCTATGCCAAGATTTTCAGCCAATTTTTCGGCATGTGACAGTGACATAGAACCTTTTTCATTTCTCCATAGGCTTACAGCAGAGCGGCTAACGCCTAAGATTTTTGCTGCTTTCCCGTCAGAAATACCGCCGTTACTGGTCTTGAGCATGTCAAGATATGACTGTGTATTTGTCATTTGCGCGTCCTCCTGATCCATTTATAGCAGAGCGTTTAGAGGCTCGCAATATTTAGTAGGTCTTGACAGTGTGTTGAGTGGTGCTAGACACTAAAAGCGTCAGGAACCAACAGGGGGGGGCGTCCTCCATCGCCAAACCCTCCTGCCTGACTTTCTCAACGATGGGGGAATGGAGAATAAAATGACATTGGAAAACACAAACGCAAGGCTTAGAGTTCGTCAATTGCTGGAAGAGATGGCAGAACGGGCGGAATCCTTGCCGTGGTATATCGAGGAGATGGACAGGCGTTGGCAAAGGTTGACAGAGAAGCAGCGGCGCTGGTTTTCCCGGCTTGCCGGTGTTCCGGAAGCGGCGGAAATGGCGTATTCCGCGCTGACCAAGCTGCAACGGGCAAGGCTGCGCGAATCGTTGCGCGGCCTTGCCCGCATGGTGAGCAATCTCGAAGAGATTTTCAAACTTGATAGGTGAGCGCGTGGAGTTCGGCATATTCTCGCCATTCATCCGGCGAAAACTCCAAACCATCCAGCGGGTCGCCGTCTTCGTCAACGGTAACGACGAAGTACGGCGGCGCGCCGGGCGCGTCCTCTTCAGAATCAATGACAGATACATCGGAAACCGTGCAGGAAGCGCGGCCATTCTGGGAAACATAGCGGCCAAGGGCGGGCGGTTCGGTTTTCATTTCGGGGGTTCTCCATGTATGCAAGGTCGGTAGGAATCGGCGCTTGTCAGGCCGTGCAGCTTGAAACGCTGCGCGCTGTCTTGCGGGCTGTCGTCCACAATACCAGAATCAAAAAACGCCGTAAATCGTGGGGATTCGCTTCATGGTTCGCGGATTGAACGTCCTGTCTTCACCAGACGATGACGCAGATTTCGAGCTTGCGCGTCTTGCGTTCTTGCCGCATGAGTGGCGGCGGGAAGTTGACGCAAGACATAAAGCGATGCTTGAACGCGCAAGAACAAACATTCCGGGAACCGGGAATGTCACGGCAGGAATTTATGAAGCGAATCGTTGGCTTGTCGAAGTCACGGGGAAGGCGGAAAAGGTACGTATCCCGTTTGATATGTCGGATGATGAGTTACGTCAATTCGCCAAAAAATGCGCAAGGGATGCGTTGCAGTTCATCACGGCGAAAGTATCGAACGGCATAGCGTGCGCGCGCCGTGATTTGGCGCGGTTCGTTGCGCGGTACGGCATGGATGCGCCGGGGAAAGAGATTGAGGCCGCGCCAGCAGTCCGGCGCATGACCTGCCCGCGCTGGTGGGTAAAAAAATTGCGCGTTCATCAATGTCGGGCGGTCGAGGCGTTAGCCATTGAAATGTGCAAGGTGCACGTCAAGGCGGAAGTCTATGCATCCAACATTACCGTAAAGCGGCGTCATGGGCAAAAGCGGCGGAATGCGGCGGCAATTGCGGGCATGGATGCGGTCAATCTGGATACCGGCGAAACGGAAAGCATGGCGGAGATTGTGGCGCGTTCGGTAGCAAACCCGGTAATCCGGCGCGGCGAATTGATGACGCGAATATCCGGATTCGAGCATTTCGCCAAAATTTCCGGGGACGTTGCCAAGTTCATGACGCTTACTTGTCCATCCGCCTATCATCGAATGAAGCAAGGCGACAAGGGATTGCCAGCGGAAAATCCAAAATGGAACGGCAAGACGCCAAGGGAAGCGCAAGCGTACCTGTGCAAGGTCTGGGGGAACATCCGAAAGAAGTTGAACCGCGAGGGCGTGACGCCTTACGGATTCAGAATCGCGGAACCGCATCATGACGGAACGCCACACTGGCATTTGCTTGTCTTTATCAATCCGGCGCACGAAACGCGCTTTATCGAAGTTTTCCGGCATTACGCCCTGCTGGAGGACGGCGAAGAGCCGGGCGCGCAAAAGAACCGCATGGATTGCGTGGATATTGATTACAAGCGGGGAAGCGCGGCGGGGTACGTGGCGAAGTACATCAGCAAGAATATTGACGGATTCGCCGTGCAGCTTGATTTTGAGGCCGGGCGCGATGGGGTGACGGGTTCGCAGCGGGTCGATGCATGGGCGGCGGCGTGGAGAATCCGGCAGTTTCAGCAATTCGGCGGCGCGCCGGTCGGAATCTGGCGGGAATTGCGGCGGTTGCCAGAGAATCCGGCGCATTCGGAAAAGCTGGCGGCGGCAAGGAATGCGGCGGATACTGGGGACTGGTGCGCTTTTACCCGCGTCATGGGCGGCGGCGCGGTAAAAAGGCGACATTTGCCGGTCCGGGTTGCCAGAACACGGCGCGGCGAACGGTGGGATTACGCAAAAGGCCATGCTTACCCGGCGAATCCAACACAGTACGGCGATGAAGCGGCGGCGGCGGTCTATGGCGTCTTGGACGGCTTGCGAAAGGTGTATCCATCCCGGCGCAATCGTTACGCGATTGTTCAGGGATGGAGTGCGGTAGGGCAAAAACGAATGGTTTTTGCCCCTTGGAGTTCTGTCAATAACTGTCGCGCCTTAGCGCAAGGCAAAAATGATAATGGAATGACAGGGCGGGATGGTTTTAACAATTTTTCTGGAGAAAATGCAAATGGAATTGGAAAAAAGGTTGGAAAAGATGGATGCTGCGCTTCTGGATATGCGCAAGGCATGGGAGAATTTGCCCCTGCATGTGAAGGCGATAGCCGGGGACTATCTCCGGCCTTTGCTTTCGGCTGTTGAGACTATCGCGCAAGTGGCGAGATACCGGGGGGCGGATGATGGCGCACAGTGAAACATTGGCATGGGGAAAATGCGCGCATTGCGGCGGCGATGTGGCCTTGAAGAAAAATCGCAGCGAATTGCTTTATTACCGCTGTGACCATTGCGGCGTGAGCGTCCAGCATCATTGGATGCGTTCGTCGAATGCCGCGCTTGCGGGCGCGGGCGTGAAGGCGGAAGCGGCGAAGCCGGAAGCGCGGGAAGAGGCGGAAAAAGAACCGGCGCGGCCAGCCGTGCCGGAAAAACAACGGGCAAAGGCGGGAAGCCTTGCTTACTTGCTGGGAGAATGAAATGACAACAGTAAAGGAAAAGGCGGAGCAGGCCATGAGCGCGGAACAAATGGCGGAACGGGCGGCGCTTGACGTTGCCGCGCGGGAAGAGGCGGCGCAAGCGGCGGCGCTGATTCAGACGCCAGCGAATGCGGAAGCCGCGCCGGAAACGTCGGAAGCGGAAGAATGGGCGGCCTTGCCGCAAATGTTCGGGGCGGCCTTGGCAATCGGCTTGCCGGAATTGCAGGCGGTCTATACGCCGGAAGCTTGCCGGGCGTGGGGCGAATCCATGGTTCCGGTCGCCAGAAAGTACGGATGGGATGCGGCGGCAATCATGGGCGTTGAAATGGGGCTGCTGGCGGCTTCCTTGCCGTTCATCGTCGGAACGGTGGGCGCAATCAAGGCGCGGCGGGCAAAAGACGCGATGAAACCGGACAAGGAAGCGGCCAAGGCGGCGGCGCAATCCGTACCGGGACAGAAAATCGTGACCTTTGGCGGCATTGCCGCGCCCGTGCAGTGATGGACGGGCGGCTTGTGGTCGTCGGCGGCGCGTCGCGTTCCGGTAAAACGCAGTACGTCATGCGCGCCGTGGCAAGCGCGCCGCGCGTTTGCGCGTGGGATATTGAAAGCCAGTATTGCGAGTTGCCGGGATGGGAGCGAGTGACAACGAAAGCGGCGCTGCTTGCCGCGCTGGAAAGGCCGGGGGCGGCGCGCATTGCCTATGTCGCATCCGGCAAGATGGCGGCGGCCTTTGATTTCTGGGCGGGGGCGGTCTATTACTCCGGGCGGTACATCGAGCCGGTAACGGCGATTGCGGAGGAATTGGCGGACGTGACCAGCATGGCCAAGGCGCCGGGAAACTGGGGCGTACTCTTGCGGCGCGGCCTGAAGCGCGGCATCACGATTTACGCAATATCGCAACGATGGGCGGAGGCCGACAAAACGGCGATGGGAAACGCTTCCGAGTTCGTCATCTTCCGGCAGGCGACGGCATCCGATGAGCAGTACATCGCGGCGCGTACAAGGATACCGCTGGAAAGCATTTCGGGCTTGAAGCCGCTGGAATTCGTGCGCTATGACGCCAGCGAACAGAAGCGGGAGCCGGGGCGGTTGCGTTTTGACGAAACACAGGATAAAGTCAGGCGCATCCGGCCTAAGAAACCGGAGACAGTGCCAAGGGAACGAAAAAATGACGCGCAATAAAACCGCCTATGGGCGGGAGTGGGGCAATACAAGACCGGAAACGGGAATATCCCCGGCGCTTTACGTTCCTTGGCGTTTCTTAGCTCCCGCCCGCCTAAGAACAGGGCAAAAACAAAAGGAACCATCATGATGAACGAGTACCTAATCGGCATTTCAAGAAATTTCATGGAAGAAACCGGCAAGGCGTTATCTGCCTGTCCGGTTGAGGACGATTACGAGAGCATCCGGCGCGTCCGCTCCCTGTTTTTCGCGTTGCTGGTGTATGCAGAACCGGAAGCGGAAATTTTTTTGCAGGGCTTGCGCGCCGAAAATCATAGCGAATCGTCATAAATCGCGGGATTTGCCCGGCACGAAAAAGACGCCTAACTTTCAAGGCGTCTTTTTTTTATCCATGAGGAAAACCATGAACAAGGCTGTTTTGAAGGCCGGGCTTATCGCCCTTGCCGCCTATGTTGTTGTTGCCGCCGTGCAGCGCAATGTCTTTGTCGTGCCGGTCATCGGCGATTACCTGCCCAAATAAGGGGATTGCCATGTCTGTAGGAACACTGATCCGCAACGGCTTGCCGTTCTCGAACGTCGTAGACAACGGGGTTGCAACCAACATTGTCACGCCGGGGCGCACCATCGAAACATTGCGCCTGAAGCTGACGGCGGGGAAGATTGCCGATCCGGAAAATCAAGGCGAATACATTTCCGGCACGTTCGGCAAGGAAAGTATCGAGCTTGTCAAAATCAAGGCGAACGGAAAAGTCATCTTCGAGGCGTCGGGCGTTCAGTTGGACAAGCTGGCGAAGTATCGCGGGCAGACGACGGATGCGGGATTTCTCGATATTGACTTTATCGACGAATCCATGTTGTCGCGCCTTGATCGGGAAGTAACTTCCTTTGATACGTCGGTCGGCATTGCGAATCTGACGACGGAAGTTTACATCAAGGGCGCAAGCGCGCCGATTCTGAAGCCGATTCTCGTTGAATCCGCGCAGCAAAAGCAAAGCAACGGCAGTTATCAGCCTTGGGCATACATGCTGGCGAAACTCTTGCGCTATCCGTTTAGCATTGCGACGGGCGGGCAATTGCCGGTGACTGTGCCTTTCGGCGCGCAACATGGCGCGGTAATCAAGCGTCTGCACGTCTTCCATACCGGAAAAATGACGGATGCGGTCGTCAAGCAAGACGGCCTTGTCATTTTCGAGGCCAGCAAGGACGAAAACGAATTCTTCCAGAAGAAGGCCGGGCGCGTTCCGCAAGAAAACGTCTTCACGATTGATTTTGTGGCGGACGGTTCGATTCAGGAAGCGTTGAACACCAAGGATGCGCGAATGCTGGAATGGCTCTTCACATTTTCGAATGCGGATAACGGCTTTGTCATCGTGGAATATGTCGATACGCTAGGCAACCTGTAAAAGGGGGCGGCAATGGATAGCGATTTCTGGTCAAGCCTAGGGCTTTCCGGCGATAGCGGCGGCTATTACGGCGGCAGCTATGGCTACACGCAGTCCGCTCCGTCATCTTGGAACGGCCTGTGGTCGGGTATTGGCAACACGGCGCAAAGTCTGGC
>JAITJU010000290.1 GCA_031278735.1 Zoogloeaceae bacterium | reverse complement strand
ATCGGCCAAGGCTCGCCCAGACCCAGTTCGTGGAATTCAGCGGCAACCACGCCCGCGTTCATGCCTTCGGTTTTATTGACGACGACAAAACTCGGACGCCCCAGGCGGCGCAACTTGTTGGCGATTACCTTGTCCTGCGGCGTCAGTCCGCCGCGTCCATCGACGATGAATAAAATGGCGTCCGCGGCAAAAATGGCTTCTTCGGTCTGACGCGCCATTTCAAACAGAATGCCTTCCTTGACGAGCGGCTCGAAACCGCCGGTATCCACGACCAGAAAGGGCTTGTCGCCCATGCGCCCATGCCCGTAGTGACGGTCGCGCGTCAGGCCGGGAAAATCGGCGACAATGGCGTCTCGACTTTTGGTAAGACGGTTGAACAAGGTGGATTTGCCGACATTGGGTCGGCCAACCAGGACAAGTGTAGGTTTTTGCATGGTCAGGAAAAAGAAGGCAGCGCAAGGAAATGATCGTAGCCCTGTTTCTCCCACGGCACAATTTTCCCTTCTGAATCAATCAATTGTACGGCAGGCGTCGTCGCGTCAGCCTTCATCTGGCCGATGCGCCAGAGCGGAAGGTCCAGCTGCGCGGCGATTTGGGCAATCGCCGGGCGTTGTTGCGCGCCGGCGGTGAAGGCAAGTTCATAGTCGTCGCCGCCGGAGAGCAGGGATTCCAGCGCGAGGGCGCGCTCCACGCCTTGCGGCGGACGAGGAAGCCGATGCAGGAAAATCCGCGCGGCAAGGCGGCTCTTTTTCGCGATGTGCGCCACATCCGCCATCAGGCCGTCGGAAACGTCGATGGCGGCATGAGCGAGCGGGCGCAGCAGTTGCCCCAGAAGCAGGCGCGGCACAGGCGCTTGCAGGCGATGGACGCAAAGACGGCAAAGCGCGTCGGGCAAAACGGTTTTGCCTTGCAGGTGCTTCAGACCCAGCGCGGCCAGACCGGGATAGCCGGAAAGCCAGACATCGTCGCCCGCCTGCGCGCCATCCCGGCGCAGCGCCTGCCCGGTGGGAACCTCGCCAATGACGGTAGCGCACAGCGAAAGCGCGCCGCCGCGCGTCATGCGGCTCATGTCGCCACCCGCGAGATCGACCTGAAACTGTTGCGCGCAAGAAAAGAATCCGGCGGAAAAAGCGGCAAGCCAAGCTTCATCGGCAACAGGCAGACTCAGGGCCAGCAGCGCCCAGCGCGCGCGCGCGCCCATCGCGGCCAGATCGGAAAGGTTGACCGCCAGCGTCTTCCAGCCCAAATCGCGCGGTTCGGTATCCGGCAAAAAGTGAACACCGGCGACCAGCATGTCGCTGCTTACCGCCAGTTCCATGCCAGGCGCGACCTCGATCAGGGCGCTGTCATCTCCCGGCCCAAGCAGGGTTTGTGGCGTCGGACGCTGAAAATGGCGGGCAATCAGATCGAATTCATTCATTTTCGCAATGCCGTTTTCGCGCTGCCGGAACAGGCGGTTCTGCCCGCTCCGCTCCTCGCGGCAGCGCCTGCCGCCCTCAGGGTTGCCCCTTGTTTTCCGCTTCCTGCGCCCGGATGATGCTCGCGGCCTTGTCGAGCACGCCATTCACGTAGCGATGCCCTTCGTTGCCGCCGAAACGCTTGGCAAGCTCAATGGCTTCGTTGATGACGACGCGGTAGGGCGTTTCCGGGCAATGCGCGAGTTCAAAGGCGGCAATGAGCAAAATGACGGCCTCTACCGGGGAAAGCGCCGCAAAGTCGCGGTCAAGCGCGGGCGCAAGACGTTCGGTCAGGGCGGCGTGTTCCCGCGTAACGCCGCGCACCAGGGCAAGATAGAAGTCGCCGTCCGCGTCCGCGACCTCGGCGACGCTGCCGACGGCGACTGGCGCCGGTTCGCCGCTTTCGCCGCAGACCGCCCAATGCGGCATGTGGCTTTCCACCGTGGCGGCGTCCGCACCGCCGACGCGCCATTGATACAGTCCCTGCAAGGCCAGTTCGCGGGCGCGGCGGCGCGGGCTGGCGGGACGGGACGCTTTTCCGCGCGCGCGCTTTCCCGCCTTGGTGCCGCCGTCCAGGTTTTTTTCATTCATCGTTCGGCCTTGATAACCTGGATCAACCGCGCCATTTCCACGGCGGCGCGGGCGCAATCCACGCCTTTTTGCCGCATTCTCGCCCTGGCCTGCGCCTCGTTTTCGCAGGTCAGGATGCCGTTGGCGATGGGGACGCCAGTAACGAGCTGTGTTTCCATCACACCCCGGCACGCGTCGTTGGCGACGACCTCGAAATGATAGGTTTCGCCGCGAATGACCGCGCCCAGGGCAATCAGGGCGTCGAATCCGCCGCCTTGCGCCAGCGTCTGCAAAAGCAACGGAATCTCCAGCGCGCCGGGGACGGAAAACTGGCGGATGCCGCCGCCTTCCTCCGCCACATTCAGACGGCGCAGCTCATCGCGGGCGGCTTCCGCCAGCGCCGCGCAGATTTCGGCGTTGAAACGGCTGACGACGATGCCGATCCGCAGATCGGCACCGTTCAGTCCGGGTAAGACGGCAACCGTTGCGCGCGCCATCAGTTCAATTCCTCCGGCGAGGCGACAAAGCCGGTGACTTCCAGCGAAAACCCGGTCATGGAAGGCATTTTGCGCGGGCTGGACAACAGGCGCATTTTCGTAACGCCCAGATCCCGCAGAATTTGCGCGCCAATGCCGTGGGCGCGGGAATCCCATTTGACGTGATGGTTGTCCGTCGGCGCTTCCGTCAAGCGCGCCAGAATCTCCTGACCACTTTCCGATCGGTGCATGAGCACGATGACGCCATGCCCGTTCCGGGCGATGACCGCCAGCGCCTGCTCGATGCTGAACGCCGCAGGCCGACTTTCCGGGTCAAGGAAATCGAGCGCGGAAAGCGGTTCATGCACTCGCACCAATGTCTCGGCGCCGACGGGAATCTCGCCTTTCACCAGCGCCAGGTGCGCCGCGCCGGACGCCTTTTCCCGATAGGCATGCAAAACAAACGCGCCATGCGCCGTGCGAATGTTGCGCGAGGCCACGCGCTCGACCAGCGTTTCGGAAGCGGCGCGGTAATGAATCAGGTCGGCGATGCTGCCCACCTTGAAGCCGTGTTTCGCGGCGAATTCCAGCAGATCCGGCAAGCGCGCCATCGAGCCGTCTTCCTTCAACACTTCGCAAATCACCGCCGCCGGTTCCAGTCCGGCCAGACGGGTCAGGTCGCAACCGGCCTCGGTATGCCCGGCGCGCGCCAGCACGCCGCCCTCCTTGGCGGTGATGGGAAAAACATGACCGGGCTGCACGATGTCGTCCGGCGCGGCGTTCCTGGCGACCGCGGCCTGTATCGTGCGGGCGCGGTCAAAGGCGGAAATGCCGGTGGTCACCCCCCGGGACGCCTCGATGGAAACAGTAAAGGCCGTGTTGTAGGGCGTCTTGTTGTCATGCGTCATCTGCGCCAGTCCCAGTTGCCGGGCGCGCGCCTCGGTGATGGTAAGGCAGACGAGGCCGCGGCAATGGGTGACCATGAAATTGATGACTTCCGGCGTCGCAAATTGCGCCGCGATGGTCAGGTCGCCCTCGTTTTCCCGGTCTTCATCGTCAACCAGGATCACCATGCGCCCCGCCCGGATTTCGGCGATGATCTCCTCGGCCGGCGTGATCGCGGTCGGGGTATCCGGCGGATTCGTCAGGGGAACGACGGTTGTCATGTCTTGCTCCAGCACAAAGGAATTATGGGACGAGAGAATCAGGCGGCCTCGTTTTCCCAGGCCAGCATCCGCTCCGTATAGCGGGCAATCAGGTCGATCTCCAGATTCACCCTTCTCCCCGGCGCGAGCCGTCCCAGAGTGGTGACCGCCAGCGTATGCGGAATCAGGTTGACGGTGAAGATGTCGCCCGTCACCGTGTTGGTGGTCAGACTGCACCCATCCACCGTTACCGACCCCTTGCGGGCGATATATTTCGAGAGTTCGTGCGGCGCGCGGATTTCCAGCAGGCGATTGTCGCCCACCGCCTCGAAGCGCAGCACTTCGCCCACGCCGTCGACATGCCCGGAAACCAGATGCCCGCCGACCGGATCGCCCAGACAAAGCGCCTTCTCGAGATTCACTTCGCCGGGTTTGTCCAAACCCGTGCTGCAGCGGAACGTCTCCGGCGAAACATCGACACAGTAGCCTTCCGCGTTCTTTTCCACGACGGTGAGACACACGCCCGCATGAGCGATGGAGTCGCCCAGGCCCACGCGGGAAATATCCAGCGCGCCCGGCGAGACCGTCAATCGAAAGCCTGCTTCCCGCGGCGTCAACCGCGCGATGTAACCCACTGCCGCAACAATTCCTGAAAACATGGCGCAAGGAAAAATGAAAAAGGAGTGGATTCTAACAGAGGACAGCAACTGTGTTCAAAAGCAAGCGTTTTTTGACAGGGCAATCGCATGAATACATTTGTCATTGCGCCTGGTTGTTTGCCTGGTTACCGTACGAGCGAAACACCTCCAGAAAGAGAGGTTGGCGGCCTTCAGACCCGCCCTTGCCGCCAG
>JAITJU010000249.1 GCA_031278735.1 Zoogloeaceae bacterium | reverse complement strand
GTCATCATCGACGACGGCGTGACGGCGCGACTGGCGGACGACCATTTTTATTTCACCGCCACCACTTCCGGCGCGGCGGGCGTCTATGCCGAGCTTTCCCGGCTCAATACGATGTGGCGGATGGATGTTGTCCTCGTCAACCTCACCGGCGCCAACACGGCGGTCAATCTGGTCGGCCCCCAATCCCGCGCCGTGCTTGCCCGCCTGACCGACATCGATCTTTCCGGCGCGGCCTTCCCCTACCTGGGCGTGCGCGAAGGCAAGGTCGCGGGCATCCCGGCGCGGCTTTTGCGCGTGGGGTTCGTCGGCGAATGGGGTTATGAAATCCATGTGCCCGCCAACTACGGCGGCGCGCTGTGGGACGCCCTCATGGAAGCGGGCAAGCCGGAGGGCGTCCGTCCCTTCGGCGTCGAAGCGCAGCGCCTGCTGCGCCTGGAAAAGGGACACGTCATCATCGGCCAGGACAGCGACGGCCTGACCACGCCGCTGGATTTGGGCATGGACTGGGCGGTGAAGATGGACAAGCCCTTCTTCGTCGGCCAGAGGAGCCTCGCCATTCACGCCCAAAAGCCCGCCAAACAGCGCCTCGTCGGCTTCATTTTTCCGCAGGGATTTACGGGCGAAACGCCGAAGGAATGCCATCTCGTCATCAAGGATGGGGAGATTGCCGGGCGGGTGACCTCGGTCGCCTACAGCCCCAGCCTGAAGCGCGTCATCGGCCTGGCGTTCGTGCGGCCAGAGCAGACAAAACCGGGAACCCCCATCGCCATCCGCCTGGATGGCGGCGCCATGACGACGGCGCAGGTGGCCGCCACGCCCTTCTACGACCCCGAAAACGCCCGCCAGAAGGAGGCGGCGTGACGGTGCCGTCTGGCCTTGGCGCCGGGGAACGCCCGCTTCCCCGCAAAGCCGATTCCGGTTTGAAACCCCGTCCGTAAGGAAAGGCGCGAAGATTGATGTTCTCCATCAACGGCCAGGGTTTCGACCGTAGCCCTCATTGGGAAGAAGAGAGAAACCTTTCCCAATGGAACCGTACCGACAGACGCGAAGGTCCATTGCTGGTTTCTTGCCGACTTTGCGTCCGCGCTTTCCCGCGGGAAAGCCGGAACGCCTGCCCGAAAAAAGCCGCGTAACAGGCCGCAGGCTGCGGTTTTCGGCAAGGCGGGCGAGTTTCTCCTGGCGCGGGCGAAAAAGTTTACCAGCACGAAAAAAATTCACAAAGACGTTGACAGGTCTTGCGCATATGTTGCACAATACGAACCAATGTTTCGCTACATGAATTTTTATAAAGCCGTCCATGTCTCTTCTCGCCATCGCGCCGGATTGCTTTTCCATTCCGAAAAAGGAGGTCGCGCCATGAATGCCGTAGTGATGAACGCTGTTGAGCCGCCTGTCGCCGTCAGTCCGATCGCCGCGCCGGATTGGCCGCCTGACGTGGACGCGAGCCTGCGGGATGTCTCGACGCCCCGCGGCGTTTCCCATCCGCGCTATGGCTGCAAGGGCACTGCCGCCGCCGCATGGCTGGAAAGCCTGGGTCTGCCGGTTCCCGCCATGCCGAATCGTTGGCTTGCCCTGCCCGGACAGGGATTGATCGCCCGTCTGGGGCAAACCGAATTCCTGATCGAAGACCCGGCATGGGCGGAACGATTGATGGACGAGACGCCGCCCGCGCAAGCCGCGTTCGTCTTGCGGCAGGACGCCGCGCTCGTGCTGGGCGGGAAAGGCGCGCCGGAAGTGTTGCGACAGGTCTGCAACGTGAATTTCGCCGCCCTGGAACTACAGGAATCGCCGGTCGTCCTGACCTCGATGGCGGGCGTCAGCGTCGTCGTCATCCCGAGGAAAGCAGCTCCCCATGACGCCGCCGCGCGAGAAAGCCTGGAAGAACTGTGTTACCACATCTGGTGCGACGGAACTTTCGGCGACTATCTGTGGGAAACCTTGCGCGAAGTCGCCAAAGGCGCGGCGGCATGACGTTCGTTGTTTCATAAACCCAACATTCCTTACCCGGAGAATCAGCATGATGCCCGACGAAGCCAAGAAGTTCCTGACGGACAATCAGGTCAAGTATGTCTTCGCGCAATTCGTGGATATCCACGGCGCGGCAAAGGTCAAGGTGGTGCCCGCCGATCATTTCAACGACGTCATCACCGTCGGCGCGGGGTTTGCGGGCGGCGCGGTCTGGGGTCTGGGACTGGAACCGGCGAGCCGACTGGACTACATGGCCGTCGGCGATCTCGAAACCCTGACCCTGGTGCCCTGGCAGCCTGGTTACGCGCGCATCGTCTGCGACGGTCACATTGGCGGCAAGCCCTGGATTTATGACAGTCGCGTCGTGCTGAAAAAGCAGGTGGCGCGTCTGCGCGCGCGCGGCATGACCTTCTATACTGGGCTGGAGCCGGAATTCTCCCTTCTGCGGAAAAACGAGGCGGGCGAGATCGTGCCCTGCGAAGACAGCGACGTGTTGCGCAAGCCCTGTTATGACTACAAGGGATTGTCGCGCTCGCGGGAATTCCTCGAACGCCTGACCGACAGCGTCAAGGTGGTGGGACTGGATGTCTACCAGATCGACCACGAGGACGCC
>JAITJU010000124.1 GCA_031278735.1 Zoogloeaceae bacterium | reverse complement strand
TGATATACGGGCCGCCCGCCATTATCATCATGGCCGTTCTGGTATTGCTCCTGTACATCTTCCGGCCAATCCTGGTAGTGATTTTCTCCATTTTTCTGCCGCGTTCCGCCATTTCCGCCATCGTGCGGCGTTTCAGAGTGGAACCGCCGCCATGAATGAGACGCCAGGAAAACATTCTCCCGCCCGAAAAAGGGATTCACGACTTTCCCCCCAGCAGTTCCTTCACCGCCCTTTGCGCCGCCTTGCCGCCCGAAAATCCCAGATTGGCGGCGAGAATCCGCCCGGCCTGTTCCGCGTTTTCGTGCCGGATGGCCTCGCGGTAAAAGAGCATGATCTGCCGGGCGGTGTAGTCCATCAGTTCGCCTCTGGCGTGGCCGTGGCGGATGAGGGCGGCGAAGACGCGTCCCCAGCCGTCGCCCTTGCCGCCGATTTTTCCGCCGGTTTTGCCGCCGCCTTTCTGAGTTCCGCCATCAGGCGGCGCAGAAAAAAACCCTGATTCGCGCTCCAGAACGCCCCCAGCAGCGCCTCCGCTTCCGCGCCGCGCAAGTCCTCGATGAACGCGGGCGGCTTGCCGGTGGAAGCCGAAAGGAGCGTCATGAACGAATCATGACAGGCGACGAAGGCCGATAAAATGGCGTCGGGGTCGTCTTCTTTCGCGGCGACGGCAAGCTCGGCAGTGACTTCAGAGAATTCCCGCCAGTATTTCAACTGCTCGCCAAAGCGCAATTCCCGCGCCGTGACCGCCTCGCCCGCGAGCGTGATGGTCACGTCCGGCGCGAGAATCGAAAGATCAGGGACTGAGGACCGATCATCATGCGGCGGTGCAGCCGCCGGACCTATCTATCCTCTGAACTACTCCAGCCCGTTTTCCCTGGCCTTGCGCTCGCGTTCCAGGCGGGTGATGTAGCGTTGAATCTGGTTCAGCGGCATTCCGGCCAGTTCGAGATATTCGCAGCCGACGCGGGCATGGCGGTTGCCCGCGCGGTTGGTGACCTCAAAGAGATTGCGCACCCGCAGCCCCAGATGAATGGGCATCTCGTCCGGCAGGAGCAACAGGCAGCCATCGAAAATCTGGTCATAGGTGAAGAGCCGCGTCTGTTCCATGCCGGACATCAGCGCCAGACCGCCCGCGCTGATGTCCAGCAAGGGCAGTTGCAGCGTCGTTTGCCCGCCCGCCGCATCCGCGGGCAGCGGCATCTCGCAGCGCAGGGGCTTGACGATCGGTGTGCTGACGCGGAAATATTCGCGGCGCTGCAAGCGCAGCAATTGCTCCGGCAGCGCGCCGACAAAGGCCGGACGCCCCTCGAACTGCACAAGACGCACCCCCGCCAGACCAAACTGCACCTTCACCCGATCGACATTCATGGTGCATATCAACCGCCGGGCTTGCAGCGCCTGCCGGTTGATGTTTTCGTCGCTGCCGTAATCCAGCGTGACGCTCTTCGGCGTCACTTCGAGCAGCGAGGTCAGAAAAAACATGCGCCCCATGTCGAAATACACCGTCACCATGCAGCCCTTTTGCATGGCGCTGCGTAACACGGCACTGACTTCTGTTGCGGAATACAACAAATATTGGCCGTAGACATGCGCCTCTTCCAGTTCCAGAGGCGGGGCGTTTTTTTCGGTTTCGATCATAAAATCAGGCAGTGTTTGGCGTCTCGACCGACGCTTTGACAAGTTTAAAGCAAAAGCCGGACAAACGGCATTCTTCCTTGCGCGCGAACCGGGTTGTAACCGTTTCTTGCCCAATGTCCCGACAAAACCATGCCGATGCCCATGCCTGATCTATAATCCGCCGTTCATGGCCGTTGCCATGACACTGATAACCCAACCACAAACGGAGATTCGTCATGCACAAAAAAATCGTTCTCGCCCTTGTCGCGTCCGCAAGCCTCGCGGGTGCCGCCCACGCCCAGCAGGCGCTGAAACCCGAACAGGCCATCAAGTACCGCCAGGCCGCCTACAGCTACATCAGCTGGAACATGGGACGGATCAAGGCCAACGTGAGCGGCGCGAACTACAACAAGTCGGAAGTCATCCTCGCCGCGAACGTCATTTCCGCCATCGCCAATTCCGGCATGGGGGCGCTGTATATCCCCGGTTCCGACAAGGATGTCGGCGGCGTCAAGACTTCCGTCAAGCCGGAATTCTTCGCCAAGCCCCAGGACGCCGCCCGTCTGGCGCAGCGATTCACCCAGGAAGCGACTGAACTCGCCAAGGTCGCCGCCAGCGGCGACGCCGCCGCCGTCAAGGCGCAGTTCGACAAGGTTGGCGGCACATGCAAGGCCTGCCACGACGATTTCAAGGTAAAGAACTGAATCCTCGCCAGAACAGACCAAAACCCCCAAAAAATCCGCCCGTTCCGGCGCTTCCGGAACGGGCGGATTTTTTGACGCGCTTTATCCCGCCGCCTCAGCGCGCCGCTTTCAGTATGCCGCTTCTCCCGGCGCTGGCGCCTGCAAGGCGCGAATCAACGGGGTATAGCCGGAAAGGGCGTGGATTTTCCCGGCGGCCTCCTGGGCGCTGGCGCGGCTGGGGTAAGGCCCCATTTGCAGGCGGTGCAGATTGTCCTGATAGTGAATGTGCATGGCTTCGTCAGGCCAGCCGCTCTCGTGCAGCAAATGGCTTTTCAGGTTCTCGGCATTTTCGGGAAGGGAAAACGCGCCCAGTTGCAGATAAAACCCCGCGGGCAACACGGCGGCTTCCTCCTCCCGCGAAAGGGCAAGCGAGAGCGCGTCGAGTTCGCGGCTGTCGCGGACAGGCTCGACGGGCGCAGCCGCGACCGTCGGCGCGGGTTCGGACGCGGGCAGGGTCTGGCCGGGAATGATGGTTTCGACGATGACCCGACTGCTGCCCGCATTGACGTAATCGAGCTTGTGGGCGGCGACATAGGAAAGATCGATGATGCGCCCGGCATGGAAAGGGCCGCGATCATTGACGCGCACCACAACACGCCTGCCGTTGGCGGGATTGGTGACGCGCGCGTAGGAAGGCAGCGGCAGGGTCGGGTGGGCGGCGGTCATGGCGAACATGTCATAGGTTTCGCCGATGGAGGTTTTCTGGCCGTGAAACTTCTTGCCGTACCAACTGGCGACGCCTTCCTGACGAAACGGCCTGATTTGCGTCTGCGGCGTGTATTTTTTGCCGAGCACGGTGTAGGGCTTGTTCGCGCCGCGATGCAGGGGTTCCTGGCGCGGCGCGGCGTCGGGAATGTCATCCAGATTGTCGGGTATCTCGCGGCCAGGCCCGTCATCCTTGTAATAGCCGCCGCCCTGCGGAGCGGGAACGGTCTTCGCCTTGCCGCCCCCCGGCGTCGACGCCGGAGCGGACGGGCGATAGGGGGAAACAAGACAGGCGGCCAGCAAAAGACAAAGCGCGCAGGGAAAGAAAAGACAAAGACGGCGTTTCATTTTTCAATCCGCGTTCGGTGGGTGTGTATGCTCATCAGGATGCCAATGCCCACCGCCAACGTCACCAGCGCCGTACCGCCGTAGCTGATGAAGGGCAGCGGTATGCCGACCACGGGCAGAATGCCGGAAACCATGCCCATATTGACGAAGGCGTAAATGAAAGAAATCAGCGAAATGGCGGCGGCAAGCAGGCGGGAAAACAGCGTGGGCGCGGCAAAGGCAATCGCCAGCCCCCGCGCGGTCAACAGGAAGAAAAGAACGAGCAGCGTGATGTTGCCCGCCAATCCCCATTCTTCCGAAAATACGGCGAAAATGAAATCCGTGTGCTTTTCCGGGATGAATTCCAGATGCGTCTGGGTGCCGTTCATCCAGCCCTTGCCGAACGGGCCGCCGGAACCGATGGCAATGGTCGACTGGATGATGTGATAGCCCGCCCCAAGCGGATCGGAAGCGGGATTGAGCAAGGTGAGCACGCGCCGACGCTGATAATCGTGCAGCGCCATGTTCCAGAAAAAAGGCAGCGCCGCCGCCGCGAAGGCGCCCATGCCCAGCATGATTTTCCAGGACAGCCCCGCAAAGAAAATAACGAAGAAGCCCGCCGCGCCGATCAAGAGCGAAGTGCCCAGATCCGGCTGCTTCAGAATCAGGAAAATGGGCGCGAACAGAATGCAGGCGGCAATGACGAAATGCCTGCGCGTCAATTCCGACTCGTATTTATGGAAGAACCAGGCCAGCATCAAGGGCATGGCGACTTTCATGATTTCCGACGGCTGAATACGGACGAAACCCAGCGACAGCCAGCGTTTCGAGCCATTCACGCTGACGCCGAACAAGGCGACGCCAATCAGCAGCGCCAGACTGAAGAGATAGAGCGGCAAGGCAAAACGCATGATTTTCTGCGGCGCGGCTCGCGCGACGACAAGCATGGAAACAAAGGCAATCAGCATGTTGACGATCTGATTATCCAGCCTTCCCATGCCTGTGGAATAGGTGGCCGAATAGACCGTGACCAGACCCACGCCCATGAGCAACAGGACGATGACGAACAACGGCATGTCCAGATGGGCGCGAACGCGGCTGGCCTGGCGTTTAAGGTAAGACGGCATGATTGGGCGCTCCGGGGGGCGAGGGGAGAAGAAGCGCAGCGGCGTCGCCTTCCTCCGCGCCGGCGGCGTCTTCCGGCGCGGAGCCGTCGATGCGCCGCCCCAGCAGATAGTAATCAAAAACCTGGCGCGCGATGGGCGCCGCCGAGGTCGAGCCAAAACCGCCGTTTTCCACCAGCACCGCGACGACGATGCGCGGCGCCTCCAGCGGCGCGAAGGCGACAAACCAGGAATGGTCGCGCAGACGCTCCTTGTTCTTGCCCGCGTAACGCTGCCCCTTGAGGCTATACACCTGCGCCGTGCCCGTCTTGCCGCCTGAATCGTAAGACGCGCCCGCGAAGGCGCGCGCGCCCGTGCCTTCCCTGTTTACGCCCGCCATCGCGCGTTTGATGAAATCGACATGTTCCGGCTCCAGGGGCGTCTGGCGCGTGGCCGACACGCTCACCTTGCGCGTCTCGCCCGTGCCCGCGTCGACGACGGCGTCAACAAGATGGGGCGGAAAGACGCGGCCATGATTGAGCACATTGGCAAGCGCGTGCGCCATCTGCAACGGCGTATAGGCGTTGTAGCCCTGCCCGATGCCGACGGAAATGGTCTCCCCGGCATACCATTTCTGCTGCTCGCGATCCCGAAAACGCCGCGCCTTCCATTCCGGCGAGGGCAGCACACCCTCGTTTTCGCCGGGAATATCGATGTCGGTGCGCATCCCCAGCCCAATTTCCCGCATGAAGCGGGCAATCGCGTCAATGCCGAGTTCGTTGGCGAGCTGGTAGTAATACGTGTTGCAGGAAACGACGATGGATTTGAACATATCCACGCTGCCGTGACCGCCGACCTTGTCGTCCATGAAGACGCGCCCGCCAAAACTGAAAAAGCCGGGGTCGGCGATGGTGTGACTGGCGCTGCGCCGCCCCTGGCTCAAGGCGGCCAGCGCCATCAGCGGCTTGAAGGTGGAGCCGGGCGGATAGGCGCTGTGAATGGCGCGGTTCAGCATGGGCTTGTCCGGGTTGCCGTTGAGTTCATCCCAGTCGTCAAGGCGGATGCCGTCAACAAACAGATTGGGATCAAAGGCGGGGTTGGAAACCAGCGCCAGCACCGCGCCGTCGCGCGGATCGAGCGCGACCAGCGCCCCCCGGCGCTGGCCAAAGGCCGCCTCGGCCATTTCCTGCAAGGCGCTGTCCAGCGTGAGCACGAGATTGTTGCCCGGCACGGGCGCGGTATGCGAAAGTACCCGCACGGCGCGTCCCGCGGCATCGACTTCGATCTGCTCGTGGCCGGTGACGCCATGCAGTTCAAATTCGTACTGCTTTTCCAGGCCGACCTTGCCGATGAGTGTGCCGCCCTTGTAATTGATGTTCCGATCCGGGCGACTGGCGGCTTCCCGCTTGATCCAGTCCATGTCGTCGTCGTTGATGCGGCTGATGTAGCCAATGGCGTGCGCCGCCAGCGCGTTTTTCGGGTACTGGCGAAAAAGACGCGCCTTGATGTCTACGCCGGGAAACAGATGGCGGCGAGCGGTGAAGCGGGCGACTTCCTCGTCCGTGAGACGGGTGCGGATGGGAATGGATTCAAAGGTCTTCGCTTCCTTCAATAGCCGCCGGAAACGCCGCTTGTCCTTCGGCTGGATGTCGATGAGCGCGGAGAGCGCGTCAATGGCGGCATCCAGATCAAGGGTTTGATCCGGCGTGATTTCCAGCGTGAAGGCGGAATAATTGCGCGCCAGAATGACGCCGTTGCGATCCGTGATGTTGCCCCGGTTGGGCACGATGGGCGCGAGCGAAATGCGGTTGCTTTCGGCGCGGCTGGAATAATGCTCGTGCAGATTGACCTGCAAGTGAAACAGGCGCGCGAAGAGCAGGCCGGAGAGCAGAAACGCGAAGAACGCGGCAAAGAGAAGCCGACGACGGAATTCCGTCAGTTCCCGCTGTTTTTGCTGAAGAACGTTCATGGCGCGCGCAAGGTCTCAGATGGGGCGCGTGTCGTCCCGCTCTTCCGGCCTGTATTGCGGCGCAATCAGGAGAAAGGCGACCGGCGCCCAGAGCAGCGCCGCCACAAAGGGCGAAATGAATTCGCCCCAACCGGGAAAACCACCGCCCGCCATGAGCCGCACCACGATCTGAATGCCCGTGACGCCCAGAAACAGCGGCAACACATGCAGCGCCTGCTGCGTGAGCGGAAACTGGAGAATGCGCCGGGAAAGACTGGCGGCGGCGTAATGAAGCAACACGTAAACCAGCGCGTGCTGCCCCAGCGCCGCGCCATTGGCGACATCCATGAGCAGGCCGAGCAGGAAGGCGTACCCCATGCCGAAGACGCGCCACTCGCGCATGCTCCAGAAACAGAGCGCCAGCATCACCCAATCGGGCATGACAAGCCACTGCCGGACAGGCAAAAGATTCAGCAACAAGGCCGCCAGCAGGCTCAGGACGATGAACCAGGAACGGGCAGGCCGCAGGATGCGAACCGTGGGCTGCGAGGATTTCATGCCGGACGCCTCATGGCTTCTTGTCGACGCGCCGGGCGCGCTCCCGCGGCTCTTCCGGGCGCGGCGGCGGCTCAGGACGAGGATTCAGCACCATGACCATGCCGTGACTTTCCACGGCGGCGCTGGGAACGGCAATGACGCGGGCGAAGGCATAGGCGCTGTCGCGCTCGACATGCACGATTCTGGCAACCGGAAAACCAGAGGGATAGATGCCGTCCAGACCAGAAGTGACGAGCGCGTCGCCAACCGCGACATCCGCGTTGACCGGCATGTAACGAAGCTCCACCTGATTGTCGCCCAGGCCAAACGTAATCGAGCGTTGCCCCGTCCGCAGAATCTGCACCGGCACGGCCTGATCCTTGTCGGTGAGCAGGGTGACTTCGGCGGAAAAGGGAAAGACGCGCGTGACCTGGCCGATGACGCCCATGTCGTCGATGACCGGCTGCCCCTGTTGCAGCCCATGCCGCATTCCCCTGTCCAGATAAACGCGGCGGGAAAACGGATCGCGCGCGCTGTAGAGAATGCTGGCCGCCCGCCCGCTTGCCGCCTCGCGCTCACGCAGCGCCAGAAGACGGCGCAGGTGGGCGTTTTCGGCTTCCAATTGCCCAATCCGCGCCAGATTCGGAGCCGCCGCCAGACGGGCTGCCCGATAGGCGCGGTTTTCCTCCTGCACACTCTCCAACGCACGAAAGTAGTCCGTGCCCTCCGAAACCATGCGCAACGGCGATTGCGCCAGACGCTGCAAGGGATCGGTGACGATGGAAATGCCCTGGCGCAACAAATC
>JAITJU010000114.1 GCA_031278735.1 Zoogloeaceae bacterium | reverse complement strand
CCGGCTGACCGCATGGGGCTTCATGGGCAGAAACGGAAGTTTTTCCGCAACGAGCAAGGTCACCGGATGTTGAATGGCCGCAAAGTACTGGGCGATCGCCTCCAAAAGCGCATTGGGATCGCGCTCCGACGTGACTTCCTCTTCTTCGCCGCGGGCGTAATCGAGAAACTGGGCAATGATGGCGTCCATTTGCTCAATATCAGCCACCATGCCCATTTGCGCGGCACCTTTCAGACTAAGTTCGGCTTCCAGACGAATACGCGAAAGCGGCGTTCGGAGGTCGTGGGAAATGCCCGCCAGAACTTCCGCCCTTTCCGCTTCATGCTGTTTCAAATCGCGGGACATACGGTTGAATGCCCGCGCCAGACGCTGCCATTCTTCCACGCCGTCTTCCGGCAACGGCTGCGGCGTTTGTCCGCGCCCAATCTGACGGGACGCCATGGCCATGCGCCGCAGCTGTCGGCTGATGCGCGTCGCCATCACCCAGGCCATGCCCAGCGAGGAAAGCGCAACCACGACGCCCCAATTCAGCCATAACCAGGGAACATGCCGCTCGACGCGGCTCACGGGCAAAATGAGCCAGAAGTCATCTGGTTCGCTCACATCCATGGCGAAGCTGATCCACAAACCCGGCTCGCCATTGACTTCGAGCGCGAAAATGGTGCGATCATCGAGCAATTGACGGATATTGGCTTCCGTGACGCGAATGAAACGATCATTGGGCAAAGGCGCCACTTGATCCGCAGCATCACGCGGCAAAAGACGAATGCCCTCGCTGTCGGAAAGCCCCTGCAAGAACGCGGCGCGCAATTCCGGCGCGGCGGTCAGCAACGCCACACGCGCCAGATTGACGGCGCTCGCCGAAAGCTGCGCCAGCGCCTGGGCGCGCGGCGCTACATCGTACAGGCGAAAAATCATCATCCAGGCGGCATTGGTGAGCATCACCAGAAAAGCCGCCCAAATGAAAGAACGGGCAAGCAGGGAACGGGGCAGAAACATCAAGGGCAGGTCCGGTTGCGTTTTCAGCGGACTTTACCCGTTTTCCGGCACTTTCGTCACCTCCGCGTCATCCGGCACGAACATGTAACCCAATCCCCATACCGTCTGCAAATAACGCGGCTGCGCGGAATTCGGCTCCACCAGCTTGCGCAGGCGCGAGATTTGCACATCGATCGCTCGATCGAACGGCCCCTGCTCACGCCCTCGCGTCAAGGTCATCAACTGGTCACGGGAAAGCGGCTGGCGCGGATTGCGCAATAGCGCCGAAAGTACGGCGAACTCGCCCGTGGTCAGGTTGCAGGTCTTGCCGTCGGGCTTCGTCAGGGTACGGGCGGAAAAATCGACTTCCATGCCGCCAAAGGTCACCTTGCCCGGCTCTTCCGACAGACCGCCGGAACGGCGCGACGGACGGCGCAGCACAGCCTGGATGCGGGCGTACAACTCACGCGGGTTGAAGGGCTTGGGCAAATAATCGTCCGCGCCCATTTCCAGCCCCAGAATGCGATCGATTTCACTGCCCTTGGCGGTCAACATGATGATGGGAATGTTGTTGCCGTGCGCGCGCAGACGCCGACAGACGCTCAGGCCATCCTCGCCCGGCAGCATCAAATCCAGAATCAGCAGGTCAAAGTGCTCGCGTTGCAGGTATTTATCCATCTGCTTGCTGTCTGGCGCGGCGCGCACCTCAAATTCCTGCTCTTGCAGGTAGCGCTGCAACAACTCTCGCGTACGCGTGTCGTCATCAATGATGAGCAAGCGCTGTGAACGCTTTGGCATATATTCTATACTCATGATGAAACGGTTTGATCAAGCAGCCTGAATAGCAGTGCTGGATATTATACAGCAGAATGAAGCTGAATGTCATTGTTACAAGTAAACATGGTTAGCGGCGCGGGAATACAGGAAAATATAGTCTTCCTGTTCGTCCCGGATTCCGGTTCCATGTCCTGTGCATCGTCCCTGCTGCTGTTTTTGCCGCTGTCATTTCTGTCCTGCGTGGCACTGGCGGATGAAAGGGCGCGTCATCCGGCGGAGATGGAGGAATGGCGCGCGCAGGCAGCGGAACTGCGGCGCGAGGCAAAAAGTTCGGAGGAAAACCGCCATTTGAAACATTTGTGGCGGCAGCTTTCCCATGAAGAGCGCAACGCGCTGCGCCAGCAAATGCGCGCCAATTGGGAACATATGACGCCGGAAGAACGCCAGAAGCTGCATCAGGCATACCGCGACATGCGTCAGGAACACCGGACGGACAAACGCGGGGAAGGCGGCGGCAATGGCGCGCGCCAGGAAGAACGGGCGCAGTCGCAAAAAGCGCGCAGAAAAGCGCATGAGGCATACTGGCAAAGCCTGCCCCCGGCGGAGCGCAAGGCATTGCGCAACGCCTTGCGCGAGGCGCTGCGCCACTGGCGGCGCGAAGGCGCGGCGGACTTCATGACCAGAACGCAGCCAGAACTCTTTCCAGTGGAAAACATCGAAGAAAAAGACAAGGCCGTCCCGGAAACGCGCTGACGGATTTTGAGTCCGGCGGCGGCGGGCTTGCAAACGGGGGCAAATGCGCCCGAATCATGGGAAATGACGCGCGGCGCACAAGGGACAGGGGGCGCGAACGCACAAAGCGCCGAACGCGCGTAAAAAACGGCAAACATTTCGTCAAGGATCAACTGTGGAAGGCTGCCAGGGGGGCGCGTATGCTGAAAAACCGGGGCATATGTCCCAGGATTGCCTGCCGCGTACAGGAACACGCAACGACAACATCCCTTCCTTTTTACCCGAGGAAATCCCCGATGAAAATCAGAGCCAGAATCTATCTTCTCATCCTGCTGTCCCTGGTTTCTCTCGTGCTCGTCAGCGCGGCAGGAATCTACAACGCCAGCACTTCCGAGGCCGTCATCGACACGCTGCATCAGGAAACCATGCCCAAAATCGAGGCTGTCCTGCATTTGCGCACACAGGCCAACAACATTCTCCGCCGCATGTACGAGCAGGCGTCCAAGGCCAATCTGCCGCCCGGCATTCAGGTGGCGGAGTTGAAGCGGGCGCTGGAACGCAAAAAAACCGCGGATGACGAGGCGGCGCATTGGTTCAAGATATACGACACGCTCGGAAAGCATCCAGAAGCCCAGAAAAAATGGGAGGCAATCCGCGAGGAATGGAAGTCCTGGTACCCGGAAATGGGACCGGACGCCACCCAGTCCATGGAAAATACCCTGCGCAACCCGACCCAGGGAAATCTCGACGCGCTCTACCTTCAGCTCAGCGAGCTTGGCATCAAGACGCGGGATGTCAGCACACGCCTCACCCAAGACCTGGCGAGCCTGGTTGACCTGAACAAACGCCTGGCCGAAGAGATTGTCAAGGAGGACAACGAGATGACCCGCAAAACCATGATCCTCCAGATCGTGATTTCCGTGGTGGTCATCGTCGGCATCACCCTACAGGGGTTGGCGACGCTGCGAGCCGTGGTCAGGCCCATCGATCAGGTGCGCGACACGGTAACTCGCGTGGAAAGGGAAAACAACCTGCAACTCAAGGTCGATTATCAGGCCAACGACGAAGTGGGCGCCATGGTACAAGCCTTCAACGCCATGATGTCCCGCCTGCGGAGTTCCTTTCAGGATATCCGGCAACGGGTTGATGACGTCAGCAGCGCCGTCGAGTCGCTGAATGCCGCAGCCCAGCAGGTCGCCGCCAGTTCCGCCAGTCAATCGAATTCCACTTCGGCGATGGCCGCCTCGGTCGAGGAAATGACGGTATCCATCAACACCGTGGCGAGCAGTTCCGGCGATGCGCAGGCCATGGCGCAGCGCGCGGGGGAAATCTCCGACGAGGGAGGCCGGATCATAGAGCGCACGACCGCCGAAATGGGCATGATCGCCAAGACCGTGGCGCAGGCTTCCAGCGTCATTCAGGCATTGGGCAGTGATTCGCAGCAGATTTCCACCGTGGTGCAGGTCATCAAGGAAGTGGCGGATCAGACGAATCTGCTCGCGCTGAACGCGGCCATCGAAGCGGCGCGCGCGGGCGAACAGGGACGCGGCTTCGCCGTGGTGGCCGATGAAGTCCGCAAACTGGCCGAGCGCACCGCGCAATCGACCGGCGACATCAGCACGATGATCGGAAAAATCCAGGATTCCGCGAAAGAGGCCGTGGAAGAAATGGCGCGCGTGGTCATGCAGGTGGAATCCGGTCAGACGCTCGCGCAGAACGCGGGCGAGCACATGATCACCATCCGCAAGGAAACCAACCGGGTCTCCGACGCCGTGACCGAGATTTCCAACGCGCTGAAGGAACAAAGCCAGGCAAGCCACGAAATTGCCCGACATGTGGAATCCATCGCGCAGATGACCGATGAAAACAACGCGGCTGCCGAGGAAGGCGCTTCCGGCGCGCGGAATCTCGACCGCCTGGCGGCCGAGGTTGCTTCCACGCTGGCGCAGTTCAAGGTTTGATTCCTCAGCGCATAAACGGATCGATTTCTCCCGTTTTCGCGCGCCGCCTTTATCGAACCGCCGGATTCCCGTCATTGTTCGCCCGCCCTGCTCCATTTTCATGCGGCTGTCGGCAGTTTGCGGCTGGCGTCGCCGGGTGCTTTCAGTGCAATCCCGACGGCATGGCAGGCCGTAATGCCCGCCAGCGCTTCAAATGAAAACAGCGTTTTCTATCCGGCGCCGATGACGATACAAATACGCCTCCTGCCTGCGCCGCGCCTTCCGGTTCCGGGTTCTTATATGGGCAAGCGGCGGCATGATGCCATTCGCAGTCCGGTTCGTTCGCCAGACGCTCCGGCACCTTTCCAGATGCCCTTGTTCCGCCAGAGCGCTCCAGTGCGCAAGACATGCGATGCGATCTCCCAGCGGTTGTCGCTCAATCCGAATAATTCGCCTCTCGTGACGACGCAACCCAGACTGCCTCTCCCAGGGCAGTCGCATGAATGCCATATGCAATGGAAGTGACCGTGGCAGGGAGGAAAAGCTTCTGGCAAGGGAGGGTCAAAAGAGGTTTGCAGCGATGGAACTGGCGGCAAGGGCGGGTCTGAAGGCCG
>JAITJU010000056.1 GCA_031278735.1 Zoogloeaceae bacterium | reverse complement strand
CGCGTCGGTCGGCGCGCCCAGCGCCGCCAACGGCGAATGCTCGCTCAAGGCCGAGCGCGCGTAGCCGCCGTCCGCGAACAATTGCGGTCGCCGCGCGGCGTTCGCCAACCCCAGTCGCGCGCGGCTCTCCTCGACGCGCGCCGCCGCCGCCTGGAGATCCAGATTGGCGCTGGCGGCCTCGTCCTGCAAGGCCGTCAGGGTCGCGTCGCCAAAGAGACGCCACCATTCGACCGGCGCGGCTTCCTCGATCAGGGCATCCTCGCGCGCCACGAGCGCGGCGCGGGCGGCGAGCGCCGCGTCGGGCGAGACCGGCGAAAACTCCCGCGCGTCGGGAAGCGTCCCGCAAGCGGCAAGCATCAACGCCAACACGGGCGCTCCGCGCGCAACCCGGCGAAACCCTCCGCGCTCAAAAACACGATGCATGGCCGTTCCTTTCCATCGTCAATGCCTTCGTATGTTTGTACCGAACGGTACAGTACCGATGGGTACTCTAATAAAATCCGCTGGCGTCGTCAACATAACGCCGGAATTGCCTGGAAATGGTGAAGAATGCCGCGACTGTTTGCCATATCGAGAACCGTGCGGTATAGTCGCGCCAGCGTCTTTTTTCATTGGGGAGGAGCAATGTCCGCCAGCGCCGCCGCGGAGCGAAACGACAAGGAGCTTGCCGTGTTGAACGCGGCGATCCGGGTGTTCCTGGCGCACGGCTTCGGCGCCGCCACCACCGACATGATCCAGCGCGAGGCGGGCGTCTCGAAGGCGACGATGTATGCCTGCTTTCCCAACAAGGAAGCCCTGTTCGAGGCCGTGATCCGGCGCGAAACCGCCAACATGGAGGCGGCGATCCGGGCGATTCCGGTCGTTCCCGACGACATTGGCGGCATGCTGATCGGCATTGGCGTCTCCTATCTCAAGGGCATCCTGTCGCCGGAGCGGGCGGCGCTGTTTCGCGCCATCGTCGCCGAAGCGCCCCGCTTGCCGCATCTTGGGCATCTGTTCTACCGCGCCGGGCCGCAAACCATCACCCGCGTCGTGGCCGCGCAATTGACCGAGGCTGCCCGAAGGGGAGAAATCGATCTCCACGCGACGGGCGCGGAAGAGGCCGCCTCGCTCTTCATCAACATGGCGCGCGGCGAGGGATTGATGGAGTATCTGACACACCCGGAATCCGTGCCCTCCGCCGCCCGAATGGAACACTGGGCGCGCCAGGCTGTCGCGGTCTTCCTCGCCGCCTTCGGCAGGGTTCAGGAAACGGAAGACAGATGACACGGACGCGCGCTTCCTTCGCGCGCGGACGAAAGAAGCCACAACCGGAAAGCCTCGCCGTGCTTGCAGCGCAAGGCGGCGAACGAACACCGCTTGTCGCACAGCGGGCAACACGCGGGAAGGCCGTTGGCGGCGGGCGCGGGGAATGCGGCCGCGGCGACGGGCAAGGACGCCGCGCCGTGAGAGCGGCGCGGCGCGGAAAATTTGCCGTGCCGTCTGGCGCGCTTGCGAGAATGCAAGCGACGCCAGAGACGCGACCAGAATCGGAAAAACATGGCGGGACTCCTTGAAGAACCTGAAAAAACGCGCCTTTGACGCGCGCAACGGCAATCACGAACCGGATGCCTTTCAAAAAAGGCGCGATCCAAAACGGCGCAACAAGCGAAGCATTGCCGCTTCCTCTGGAAAGGTTTTTCCCTCTCCGATTGCCCATTTCCAGATGAAGCGCGCGCACTCCGTTTGCTCCCGGCTATAATACGAACGATCCTTCACATTTTCCATTCGCATTTCGCCCGCGCCCATGCCGAATCGCCGCTCCCCCCATGTTTCCTTGCGAAAGGAACCCAGACAGGCGCGCTCGAACGCGCTGGTCGAGGCGATCCTGGAAGCGGCGCTTCAGGTTTTGGCGAAGGAAGGCGCGCGGCGATTCACGACGACGCGCGTCGCCGAGCGCGCGGGCATCAGCGTGGGTTCCCTCTACCAGTATTTCCCCAACAAGGCGGCCATCCTCTTTCGCCTGCAACAGGACGAATGGCGGCGCACGGCGGACATGCTGCGCCGCGTCCTGGAAGACGCCGACAAGCCGCCCCTTTTGCGCCTGCGCCTCCTGGCGCGCGCCTTCATCCATTCGGAATGCGAGGAGGCGGATGTGCGCGTCGCGCTGAACGACGCCGCCCCTCTCTACCGAAACGCCCCGGAAACCCGCGCCGCCCGGAAAGCGGTGGAACAGACGGCGCTGCGTTTCATGCGCGAAGCGTTGCCGAATGCGCCGCCAGAGGCGCTGCGCCGAACCCACGACGTCATCGTCACGACCCTGAGCGCCGTCGGCAAGAAATTCTCCGAATCCCCCCTCGCCCCGGCGGAAATCGAAGCGCGCGCGGACGCCCTGGCGGACATGCTCTGCGCCTATCTCCAACAGGAACAGGAACGGCAATGGAATTGAAGCGTCATCGACGGGAAGCGGCGGCCTGATCGACCCTTGCGCGGCGGCGAGGGAAGAATGCGCCCCATGCGCGGCGACTTCAGGCTGCGATCCCGACGGACAACGGCAAAGCATTCACCGACCGCTTCACTT
>JAITJU010000289.1 GCA_031278735.1 Zoogloeaceae bacterium | reverse complement strand
ATTGAACGGAAAGGGATCGAGGCAAAGATCGGCGTCGTTATAGCCTTCAAAATAAGCCTTCATCGGGGCGATGCCCCGGATTTCCAGACGCTCCAAGGCAACGTCATGCCGGGCGAACTGGCTTGCGACATAGTCCCTGAGCGTTTCGTCCTGCCCGCCGCGCGCGACGAGAATGAGACGGGTATCGGGCGCGCGCGTCAAAATCTCGCTCCACAACCGGATGGCGTGCTGGCTGGCCTTGCGGAAATTGTTGAAACAGGCGAAGGCAAAGGGACGCGCAAGACGCTCGCAAGGCAAACCGGGCTGTATGGGCACATCCGGGATATTGGTGCGCACCCCGTAGCAATCTTCCAGCGGCCAGGGGGTCTCGGTGCACCAGTCGCCCTTTTCCAGCACCGGGTCCGGCGGAACGAAAATATAATTCATGGCGGACATGCCGCTGGTGCCGGGAAAGCCCAGCCAGGTGACCCGGATGGGCGCGGGACTGCGCGCCATGACCAACAGGCGATGGCCTTCGGTGTTGCCGTTCAGATCGATCAGGACATCAATGCCGTCGGCGCGAATCAGGTTGGCGAGCGCGTCATCGCCAATGGCCTGCACTTCCCGCCATTTATCGACGCTCAGCTTGGCCAGGCGGGTATTCTCGTCTTCCACCGCGCTATTGTGGTACAGCACGACTTCCAGCTGCCGCCGATCCAGATGGCGCAAAAAGGGAATGACGAAGGCGCCCACCGGATGCTGGCGCATATCCGAGGTCAGCCAGCCGATTTTGAGGCGGCGTTCCGGGTCGCGATCGCGATCGGCGAAATCATCCTCGCGGCGGAACTTGCGGCAGACGCGCTCGTCATAGGCGCGCGCGACTTCCAGCACCTCGGCGGCGCCATGTTCGGAAGAATGAATGATGGTCCACAAATAGTTCGTATAGGCGATTTCGGATTCCGGCGTCAGTTCCAGCACACGCCGAAAGTAGTTGATGGCTTCCTGGCTGCGCGCCTGATCGTTGCACCAGCCGCCCATGTTGACCAGCGTACTGACGCGATCCGGATCCTTTTGCAGGATTTTTTCCGCCGTCTCCCGCGCCAGCGCGCTCTTGCCCTGCTTGCTGTAGACCACGAACAGGCTGTTCAGGGCGCTCAGGTTATCCGGGTCGCGCTCCAGGCTCATTTCCAGGTTTTCCTGCGCGGTGTCCAGGTCGTAGCGCCGGATGAACAGATAACCCAGGTGTTCCAGAATCCACCCTTCCGAAACCCCCATTTCGTTGGCGCGCGTCATGGCGTCTACCGCGCCCACGACGTCGCCGCCCAAGGTAAGCGACAGCGCCAGACGGGCTTGCAGGGGGGCGCTGCTTTCCTTTTCCAGCGCCATGCGAAACAGGCGCGCCGCTTCCCCCCAGTTGGCATGCGCCACTTCCAGTTCTCCCGCCAGTTGCAGCGTGGAAGCCTGTTGCGGCGCCAGGACAAAAAGATGCTTGATGCATTCCGCCGCTTCTGGAAAACGTTCCTTGCCCAGGTGTAGATAACCGAGCGACAGCCAGGCGTCGGAATAACCCGGATCCATGCGTGTCGCCCGCTTGAAGGCGGCCAATGCCGCGTCGATTTCGCCGACGGCTTGCGCCGCCAGGCCAAGCAGACAAAAATGTCCGGCCTTGGGACGCGGATGGCGCACGAGCTTTTGCAAGACTTCGTATGCCTTGAGCCAGTCGCCCGCCGCCACATACGCGCCGCTCAAGCTCGCCAGAATGCCGACGTCCTTGGGCGCCCTGCGGCGCGCGGCATCAAGCAGCCGGATGCCTTCCTCGGCGCGCTCGACGCGGCCATAGACCTCGCCCAACCGCTGTAGATAACGCGGCGCCTCCGGTTCGAGACGCACGGCTTCTTCCAGAAATTGCGCGGCGGTATCCGTCTGCCCGATAGCCAGCGCCACTTCACCCAGGCCAAACCAGCCCGCGTGCGCCTTGCCGTCCAACGCGACCGCTTCTTCAAAAAACGCCCCCGCCGCCGCGAAATTTTTCTGCGTCAGCGCCTTCTTGCCCTTGTCGATGCTGCGTCTCGCTTTTTCGGACATTCTGTTTTTCTCCAAAAGATCGCGCAGTTTATCCGGTTTTCCCACGCGCAAGAAATTTCCGCAAGGCGGCAGGATTTTCCTTTTGACTTTCCGCTTTCCCGATATGCATTCATTAGCGCGATGATTTATAACGGAAAAAATATATGGCATAGCTCATGCTTTCTTGTTCGGCAAGATGCCCCGTGAGTTGCTCTCGCGGCGTCACGCTGATCAATTTTCCCTCAAGGAGAACGCAATGCCGCAAATCATCAACACCAATATTCCTTCCCTGAACGCGCAGCGTAACCTGAATTCGTCCCAGGGTTCCCTGAACCTGGCGTTGCAGCGCCTGTCTTCCGGTCTGCGCGTCAATAGCGCCAAGGATGACGCGGCGGGCATGGCAATCGCCACCAACATGGATTCCCAGTCGCGCGGCATGGTGGTGGCGATGCGCAACGCCAATGACGGCATTTCGGCGGCGCAGACGGCGGAAGCGGGATACAACGCCATTGGCCAGCACTTGCAGCGAATGCGCGAATTGGCGGTACAGTCGGCTTCCGGGCAATACGACAGCGTCAACCGCGACGCCCTGAACGACGAATATCGCGCGCTGGCAAGCGAAGTGCAGCGCGTGATCGAGGCCACCAACTTCAACGGCAAGAAGCTGCTGAACGGGGACTTCGATGTTCCTTTTCAGGTCGGGCCAACCGTCGATTCGTTTTCGCGGATAGACCTTACCATCACGGCGTTGACGCAGAGCACGGCGGCATCCTATAGCGACATCAGGGGCGATGACGGCGCTCACGCGACAATAGCCATGACCATACTGGATGCGGCCCTTGAAACGGTCAATTCCCACCGCGCCCAACTGGGCGCGATTCAGAACCGCTTTGAAGCGGTGCTGGTGCAGCTTTCTTCCGCGCAGGAGTCCACCGAAGCCGCCAAGAGCCGCATCATGGACGCGGACTACGCCGCGGAAACAGCCAAGCTGTCGCGCGCGCAGATTCTGCAGCAGGCGGGCGTCGCCATGCTGGCGCAGGCCAATACCCTGCCGCAGAACGTGCTCTCGCTTTTGCAGTGACGCGCCGGAATCGGGAAAGAATCTTTCTCTCTTGCCTGAAAAACCGCTCCAGCGTTCGTCGGAGCGGTTTTTTTCCGATCCTGGATACCGAATTCCTGTTCCCTGATTTATCATCAGCGGCTTTGCAGGTTGTCAGGAGACAAGCGTTTTGCCGCTTACACAGCTTTATGCCTTGATTGGCGAAGACATGCGAGCAGTGGATGCCGTGATCCGGCAACGGCTCCATTCCGAAGTGGCGCTGGTGCGCCAGGTCGCGGAATACATCATCGCGGGCGGCGGCAAGCGAATGCGCCCCGCCGTGCTGTTGCTGGCGGCGGGCGCGCTGGGCTATGCAGGCCGCCAACAGCACGAGCTGGCGGCGGTGGTGGAATTCATTCATACCGCCACGCTG
>JAITJU010000281.1 GCA_031278735.1 Zoogloeaceae bacterium | reverse complement strand
CAATCGCTGCAGACGCCGTGGCCGTTGGCGGCGTCCTGGCTGTCGCCGCCTGTGCCGCCCTTGCCGCCGCCGCCGCCCGCGCCGCCTTCCACGCGGATCGCGCCGGGCGCCGCGTCCGTTGCAAGGAGCGCGTCATTGCCGCCGCCGCCGCCGCCTCCCCCGCCGCCGCCGCCGCCGCCGTCGCTGTCCCCCTTGCTCGTCGCGCCGCCGCCCGCGCCGCGCCCACCGCCCGGAACGCCGCCATTTCCCGTCCTGCCGTCCTCGCCCGCTTGTCCGCTCTGCAAAACCATGCCGCCCGCGCCGGAATCGCCGTAAGCGCCCCCGGGATTGCCGGTATGCGCGGCGCTTCCGCCGGAACCGCCCCGACTTCCGGACATGCCGACAGCTTTTTCCTGGCCGCCGTTGCCGCCTGCGCCGCCCGCGCCGCCCGCGCCGCCCTGCAAGGCGTAATCCGCCGCCATTCCCGGCGCGGCATGGCTCAACGCCAGAAGCAGCAGCGTCCGGTGAAGGACAATGCCGGGATGTTTTGGGAAAAAACGGCGCGCGACGCCGGAAGAAACAGAAACAGCCATGTCGAACCTCTCCTGAACACAAAGCCCGCGATTCTTCCACAGCGGCAACGCCCGCAATGTAATTTCCGGCGCCAGAATGCAAACATGACATACCGGGCGTGACGGCGCGAGACGGAGGGCGGAACACTGACCACAAAGCGCGCCCAAGCGCGCGCTCTGCCCTCTGTCTTCCGTCTTCAGTCCTCTGATCTGCGGACGCGAATCTCAGCAGTCGGCGGGGTCTACTTCGAGGCGCCAGCGCAGGCGGTGTTTGCGGGGCAGCGCTTCCAGCGCGACGCGCCAGACGGCGAGGAAGGCTTGCAGTTGCGGGCGGGAGGCGGATTCGAGCAGCAGTTGGGCGCGTTCCTGATTCATCAGGCGGGAAAGGCGCATGGGAATGGGGTCGTAGAGGACGACATCCGGGTAATCGGCAACGCAGGAGAGCGAGGTCGCCCGCTGGAGAAAATCCAGCGCCGTCGCCATGCGGGCGGCCTCGGCGCGCAGGATGGCCTGATGGGCATAGGGCGGAAATCCGGCGGCGCGGCGCTCGGCCAGCAGGGTTTCGGCGTAGCCGGGGTAATCCTGCGCAATCAGCGCCTGATAGAGCGGATGTTGCGGATATTCGCTCTGAATGATGACCTCGCCGGGCAGATCGGCGCGGCCAGCGCGGCCAGACACCTGCATGAGCTGGGCGAACAGGCGTTCCGGCGCGCGCCAGTCGGCGGCGAAGAGGGCGGCGTCCGCGCCAATGACGCCGACCAGCGTCAGGCGGGGGAAATCGTGACCCTTGGCGAGCATCTGTGTGCCGACCAGAATATCCGCCGCGCCGGACTGGATTTCACCCAGCATGGCTTCCCAATGCTTGCGGCTTTTGGCGGAATCCCGATCCACGCGCAGAACGCGCGCCTCCGGGAAAAGTTCCGCCAACCGGGCTTCCAGGCGCTGGGTGCCGCGCCCGAAAGGGCGTAAATCCAGATTGCCGCAGTCCGGACAGGCCTTGGGAATGCGGCTTTCCAGACCGCAGTGATGGCAGCGCAAACGGCGATCCGCGAGGTGCAGCACACGATTGGCGGCGCAGCGCGGACAGCGGGAAACCCAGCCGCAATCCGGACAGGCCAGCACCGGCGCGAAACCGCGCCGGTTGAGAAAAACGAGGCTTTGCTCCTTCGCCGCGAGGCGCTGGCGCAAGGCCGTCAGCAGCGGCTCGCTCAAGCCCTCGGTCAATTTCTGGCGGCGAATGTCAAACACGCGCACCGTGGGCAGACGCGCGCCGGAAACGGCGCGTTCGGGCAGACGCGCCAGGGTGTAGCGGCCATGCAGGGCGTGCGACCAGGATTCCAGACTGGGCGTCGCCGACCCCAGCACGATGGTCAGTTGGCTCAACCGGGCGCGGAAGACGGCGAGATCGCGCGCGGAATAACGCATCCCCTCTTGCTGCCGGTAGGACAAATCATGCTCTTCATCGACGATGATCAGCCCCAGACTCGGCAAGGGCGTAAACACCGCCAGACGAGTGCCGACAATGACGCGCGCCGCGCCGGAAAACGCCGCCCGCCAGGCGCGCTCGCGCGCGGCTTCCGTGAGTTCGCTGTGCAGCATGGCCACATGAACGCCGGGAAAGCGCCGCGCCAGCCGCGCTTCGAGTTGCGGCGTAAGATTGATTTCCGGCGCCAGCAGCAGCGCCTGGCGGCCTTTTTGCAACGCGGTCTCGATGAGGCGCAGGTAAATTTCCGTCTTGCCGCTGCCGGTGACGCCATGCAGCAGAAACGGCGCGTACCCCCGATCCAGGCGCAGGATTTCCAGCGCGGCCGATTGACCGGCGGTCCGCGGCGGCGCCGCTGGCGGCGCGGCGAGCGCATCGGGCGCGGCCTCCCGCCGCCGCCTGACCGCGCGGATTTTCTTCAGCCCCGGCGGCAACGCCTGCAGGATGACTTCGCCCAGCGGCGCCTGATAGTACTGGCTGGCGAATTCGCAAAGCCGAAAAAAATCGTCGGGCAACGGCGGCAGCGCGTCATCCGCGATGAGACGCGCCGTTTTGAGCTGTTCGGGCGGCAGTTCGCTTTGCTCGGCAAGGGAGACGATGACCCCCACCCTTTCGCGCGCGCCGGCGCCGAAAGGGACAAGCGCGCGCAAGCCGGGGCGCGGGCATAGGCCATCCTCGATGTGGTAATCGAACAGACGATGAAGCGGCACATCCAGCGCCAGGCGAACAATGGTCATTGCGCAAGAAAAAAAACGACAGTTAGCGCGGGTATCTTGAGTGATTTCTTGAAAAGCATCCTAACTCACGCTGCGGACAGGGTTTTTTCAAATTGCCCCCAAAGTCTGTGGATAACTTTGTGGAAAGCGGCAGGGAAAACCTCGCGCAAGCGCGCCGTCATCGGCTCCCTTCGCCGTTGCCTGAAATTTTGGCGATTGAAAAAATCCTTTGAAATCATAAACATAAAACCAGAAATTTTTGTCAAGCCATAAACGCAAAAAAATCATGTTTTTTTCACGCCACCCGCGCGCGCTGTGCATATCTGGAGAAGGCGAGGGGATTCGCGCCCTTGCGCTCTTCGCGGGCGCGCTTCAATTTTCCGCTCGCCGTCCCGCGGCGATCCGCTGATCGTTGATGGCGTTTCGCATCCCTTCCGCCGTCCGGCGGGCGGCCTGGGCGTAATCCTCGCCCTTCCCCGCGTAGAGGATGGCGCGGGAAGAACTGATGATGAGTCCCGCGCCGGTTTGCGTCATGCCCGCCTTCACCGTCGCGGCGATGTCGCCGCCCTGCGCGCCAATGCCGGGCACGAGGATCGGCATGTCGCCCGCCAGATCGCGCGCGCGGGCAAGATCGGCGGGAAAGGTCGCGCCCACGACCAGCGCGCATTGCCCTGAGGCGTTCCAACGGACGGCCAGCCGCGCCACCCGCTCGAAGAGTTTTTCGCCGCCGCCCACGTCGAGCGTTTGCAGGTCGCCGCCGCCGGGGTTCGAGGTGCGGCAGAGCAGGATGACGCCCTTGTCCCGCCAGGCGAGGTAGGGTTCCAGGGAATCGCGCCCCAGATAGGGATTCACGGTCACGGCGTCCGCCCGGTAACGCGCGAAGGCTTCGAGGGCGTAACGCTCGGCGGTGGAGCCGATGTCGCCGCGCTTGGCGTCCAGAATGACCGGAATGTCGGGATGCGCCGCATGGATGTGGGCGATCAGCGCCTCCAACTGGTCTTCGGCGCGATGCGCGGCAAAATGGGCGATCTGCGGCTTGAAGGCGCAGACGAGATCGGCGGCGGCGTCGACGATGTCCCGGCAGAATTCAAAAATGGCCTCGTCGCGTCCGGCGAGCGCGGCGGGGAATTTCGCCGGGTCGGGATCCAGCCCCACGCACAGGAGGGAATCGTTCCTCGTCCAGGCGGCGGCCAGGGTTTCGATGAAGGTCATGGGGATAAATGCTCCTCGGCAAAACGGGCGAAGGCGGCGGGCAAAAGACAGGTTGCCAGGCTGCGCTGGGTAAAAAGGTAACGGCCATCGCAGACAAAGCCCAGTTCCCGCCAATCGACTTCCCGGTTGAGCATCCGGGCAAGTCGCGGCAGGTCCCGGCGGGCGGCCTTTTTGGGGAAAAGCGCGAGAATGGAGCCGTCGAAATGTGGGCTATCGTGCAGAAAGAAGGGTTCCGGGCGGCGCGTCCGGCCATTCACGTAAATGCGCGGACGGTCATCGAGCGGATAGGCGCGTCCCCATTGCCACCAGTTGGATTCGTCGAAGCGCGCGACCCGCCGGGCGAGCAGGCGCGCCTTGTGCGCTTCCAGATGCGGGTGGCGAACGTCGTAAAGCATACGGCGGGTTTTTCCGGTTTCGGCGGTTTGCGAGCAGACGAATTCGCGGTTGCCGTCGGGATGGGCGAAAATGTCGTCCGCGCCGGAGACGCCGCCCACGCGCACCGCGAAGAGCGCCGACAAGGGCAGCGCGTATTCGCCGCGCAGGAACATCAATTGCCCGTCCTGCTCGACGAAGCGGCGGCCATCCGCCATTTGCCGATCCACGCGGCCTTTTTCAAAACGGAAAATGGCGCAATTGGGCACATAGGGGCCGAAGATCCGCTTGTCGCCGGTTTCCTGAAAATGGGTGACGCTGCCTTCCTGATACAGCCAGGCGTTCAGTTTTCGCGCCGAAGTGAGCTTGATGAATTCACGCGGCACGATGAAGACGAGTTCGCCGCCCGGATTCAAATGGCGCACGCATTTTTCGATGAAGAACAAGAAGAGATTGCTGCGCTCGTCGAACAGAGCGGAATCCAGTCGCGCGCGCGTTTCCGGGCGAATATCCTGATGCCGGACATAGGGCGGGTTGCCGATGACGGCGTCGAACTTTTCCGTTTCGGGATAGGCGAAAAAGTCCTGAATCCGCATTTGCGGAGAAGCGAGGCGGGCGTCGATTTCCAGGGCGACGAAATCCCGGCCTTCCCTTTTTAGCGCCTCGCAAAAAACGCCTGTCCCGGCGGCGGGTTCGAGCGTCCTGCCCCGGCCGCGGCACAGGCCGAGCATGAATTGCGCGACCGATGGGGGCGTGAAGACCTGCCCCAGGTTTTCCACATCGCGTTGCGTCATGGAAGTCGCCGGGGGACGAGGGTCGGAAAGCGGGAAAGAAGCGCCGGGAGGAACACGACCTTGCCCCGGCGCGACGACAATGGCGGAAGACGGCAATGGCGGCAATGCGCGAGGTCAGGCGTTTTTGCTCGTGCACAGCATGGTGGCCTCGCCCTCGATGACGACCTTGCCGCCCACGGTGCACACGGTTTCCAGCACGGCGCGTTTCTTTTCCGGGATGATTTCCTTCACGGTGGCGGTGGCCGTCACCGTGTCGCCGGGTTTGACGGGCGCCTTGAATTTCAGGGTCTGTCCCAGATAGATGGTGCCGGGGCCGGGCAGCCGGTTGCCGAGCACGGCGGAAATCAGCCCGGCGGAAAGCATCCCGTGCGCGATGCGCCCGCCGAACATCGTCGTCCTGGCGAACTCCTCGTTCAGATGCACCGCGTTGGTGTCGGTCGACACGCCGGAAAAAAGCACGATGTCGGCGTCGGTGATGGTCTTCGAGACGCTGGCGCTCTGTCCGACGCTCAGGTCTTCAATATCATGGCCGTTCTGGGCGTTCATGGAAATTCTCCTGTGAAATGGGCATGGAGCGCGAATTATACGGGATCGGAAGGCGGAAGACGGCAAACCCGCGCACAGTTCGTCAAACGCGAGGGGCGCGGCGCCTCACTCCGCCCCGTCCTTGCGAGGCGCCAAGGCGCCTCGCGCGAATCCGGGGAATCCGGAAACTGGACTGGCGGCGGACGGGGGGCAGGCCGTCCGCCGCGCGCGGGGCGATCAGCGCAACTGGCGCCAGCTCTTGCGTCCCAGATGGGGAACGTTGCTGTTCTTGATGGACGTTACCTTGCCCTTGTTGTTGCTGTGGTACTTGGCGTCGCCGCGCGCCGTGAGGCCGCCGCCCATGCCGACCTTGAGGCCGCTGACGATATTTCCGCTTTTGGCGAGGTCGTTCTTGTCGCCGAACTTGCCGTCGTGGTCGAGATCGAAGACGGAGAATTCCAGTCGGCTGCCGTCGTTGGGGTCGATTTCGTACATCCAGCCGTCGCCGTCGGGATCGCACTCGTCGCCGTTGGGGACGATGGTGCTGAAAATCACGCGGTCGCGCCACAGGATGGGCGTGTGGATGATCCGCTCGCCTTCGGGGGTTCCCTTTTTCAGGCTGAGATCGACGTGGAAGCCGGATTCCCCGCCCTTCATCGCGTTGTTGCTGATCACGCGCACGGTCGCCTCGTAGCGCTCATTGCGCGTGTTGTAGGCGCGGTCATTCTGTTCCTCGATGGTCTGCGCGAGCAGGTTCTGGCGCCGCAACACGCCGCCCGCGCTCGCGCCGCAGCCGGGAGCGGCGCCGACGGCGCAAACGTCGCGCACGCCGTAGAAGGACTGGACGCTCTTGTTGGCGACATCGGCGCTTGCCAGGTACTGGCCGGTGCCGAAATAGACCATGACGTTGCCGGCCTTGTCGCGCCCCACTTCCGGACGCGCGGTGACGGGCTGTATCTTGCCCGAACCGTCCCTCGCCTCGAAGATCTTTTCGCTGTGGACGGCGCCGGTTCCGTTCAGCCGGAAGCGCCAGAGGTTGCCGCGCAGGTCGCCCGCGTAGATCACGTCCGCGAGACCGTCGCTGTTCAGGTCGACCGCGATGGGCGTGGAAAGGCCGTTGG
>JAITJU010000247.1 GCA_031278735.1 Zoogloeaceae bacterium | reverse complement strand
ATCTCGCCGCCTTTATCCCGGCGCCGAAAGCGGCGCAAAGCGCGGGCAGCGCCTCGCCGCCGGGCGCGGTGAGGCGCCGCGCGATTTCATCCGTATCCACCAAAGCCGCGCCCAGATCGACAAACCCCTGGGCAACGACGCTCTTGCCGCTGCCGATTCCGCCCGTCAGCGCGACGGTGAAAAGGTTTTTTCGGGCAGACACGCGCAACAAGGCAAACTTCAGGGACAGTCCCTGACAGTGACGCCAGCGGGCAGCGCCTCGCGGAAAACGGCGACAACCAGCGGATCGCCCCGTATTTCCAGCTGCGCGTTTTCCAGACGGCGCGGGCCAACGCGGGCGCTGCGCACGCCTTTTTCGCGCAGTTGCGCCAAATGACGCTGGGCGGCTTCCTCCCCGGAAAAAATGCCCAGAGAAATGGCGAATTTCTGATTGTCGCTGTTGTTGATGAAAAAATCCTTGACGCCCAACTGCGTCAATTCATCGGCTTTCTTTTCGGCGGCGGCGCGGTCGCTCTGCGGTGGAATGAAGACCCACCAGCCGCCCGCGTCATGTTGCGTCGCCTTGAGGCGCAGGATGGTGGCCTGCCCGGCCAGCTGCACGGCGACATCGGGCGTCAGCCCGCTCATTCGGATACAGGCGGGCGGGACGTTCGCGGCGGCGGGCGCGGCGGGTGGAACGGCGGCATCCGCCTCGACTTCCGGGGATGCGGCGGCGCTGACGGAGACTTCGCCGTCAGAAGCCTTGTCGGCAGGCGTCCCGTCCGGCAATTGCGCAAGGCGCAGGCGTTCCGGGTTCACCTGTTTTTCCAGACGGTGCGCGTCGGGCGAGGATTTTTTGCCGAAATAGCCCTGACTGAAGGCGAAAAACAGCAGGTTGGCGAAGAGGAGCAGAAAAAAAAGAATGCGCATGATGGCGGCTCGACGATTGGATCAATTGAATCCGGCAAGGCGGATAAAGTAACCGAAAAGCGCCCAAGGCTCAAAGAAATTCGGAAAGACGGCCAGGAAAATCCCCCGAACGTCTTCCGGCAAATGCGATTGTCCCGGCAGAAAGCAACCGCCCCTGCACCTGAACGCGCATTCGGGTTAATATGCGCGTTCAGGGCGGCGTCGCGCGGCGCGTCTGCGCAATGCAAACCAGTCATTGCCAGCGGCTTTCGGCGGATTGACCCTGATTTTCCTTCTCACCTGGAGTCTGTTATGCAAAATGACACTACCCCCCCGGCAGATAAGAAAGCGCGCCTGCAACGTCTGATTGATCGCACCCGGGACATTCCGCCGATTCCCGTCGCCGTGGCCTACCCCTGCGACCGGGAATCCCTGCGCGGCCCGCTGATGGCGGCGCAAGCCGACATCATCAACCCCATCCTTGTCGGCCCCGAGGCGAAAATCCGCGCCGTGGCGGAAGAATTCGGCATCGATCTCAAGGGATTGCGCATCGTCAATACCAAGGACAGCGTCGATGCCGCCAATACCGCCGTGACCCTGACGCGCGACGGCGAAAGCGGCGCGCTGATGAAAGGCAGCCTGCACACCGACGAACTGATGGGCGCCGTCGTCGCCCGCGCCAACAATTTCCGCACCAACCGCCGCATCAGCCACGTTTTTGTCATGGACGTGCCCACGTATCCCCGTCCCATGCTGATTACCGACGCCGCAGTCAATATCGCGCCCACACTGGAAGAAAAGGCGGACATCATCCAGAACGCCATCGATCTGGGCAAGGTGCTCGGCATCAGCATACCCAAGGTGGCCATTCTCGCCGCCGTGGAAACGGTCAATCCCAAAATGCCCGCCACCATCGAGGCCGCCGCGCTGTGCAAGATGGCGGATCGCGGGCAGATCAAGGGCGGACTGCTGGATGGCCCGCTGGCCTTCGACAATGCCGTGTCGCTGGAAGCGGTTGCCGTCAAGGGCATCGTCTCGCCTGTCGCCGGGCAGGCCGATATTTTCGTGGCGCCCAACCTGGAAGTCGGCAATGTGCTGTTCAAGCAGCTCGAATACCTGGCCAACGCCCTGACCGCGGGCGTCGTGCTCGGCGCGAAAGCTCCGGTCATTCTCACTTCCCGCGCCGACAGCGCCGAAACGCGCACGGCCTCCTGCGTCATCGCCGCCCTGATCGCTTATGCCAACCGCCAGAAAAACGGGAGCTAACACATGAGTCAAGCCATTCTCACCATCAACGCCGGATCCTCCTCCATCAAGTTCGCCCTGTTCCCGATCAAGGGAAAAACCCTGGGCGACACGGCGGTCATTTCCGGGCAGATCGACGGCATCGGAACGCCAGTCGCCAAACTGGCCGCCAAGAACAAGGAAGGCGAAAAAATCGCCAACGACGATTTGCCCGTCGCCAACCCCGACCACCAGAAAGCCTTTGATTTCCTGCTTTCCTGGTTTACCGGCAAGGCCGCCGACTGGAAAATCGCCGCCGTCGGTCATCGCGTCGTGCATGGCGGGCAACGCTTTTCCCGTCCCATGCGGCTGGAAAAGCGCACACTCGAGGCGCTCACGGATTTCATTCCGCTGGCGCCGCTGCACCAGCCGCACAATCTGGCGGGCATTTACGCCATTCAGTCGCTCATGCCCGACGTGCCGCAAGTCGGCTGCTTCGATACCGCCTTCCACCGCACCCAGCCCGATGAAGCGCAGATTTTCGGCCTGCCGCGCGCCTTCACCGAAGAAGGCGTGCGCCGCTACGGTTTTCACGGCCTTTCCTATGAATATATCGCGCGCGTTCTGCCGGAACACACGCCGCGCGCCGAAGGCCGCGTCGTCATTGCCCACCTCGGCAACGGCGCCAGCATGGCGGCGATGGTGGGACGCAAGGGCGTGGCGACCACGATGGGCTTCACGGCGGTCGATGGCCTCGTCATGGGGACGCGCGTGGGCGCCATCGACCCCGGCGTGCTGCTCTACCTGATGGAAAACAAGGGCATGAACGCCAAGGAAATCACCAACCTGCTGTACAAGGAATCCGGTTTGCTCGGCGTTTCCGGCATCAGCCAGGACATGCGTACCCTGCTCGCCAGCGACAAGCCGGAAGCGCAGGAAGCGGTCAATCTGTTCTGCTACCGCATCGCCCGTGAAATCGGCTCCATGTCCGCCGCCGCCGAGGGGCTGGACGCGCTGGTGTTTACGGGCGGCATCGGGGAAAACGCCGCCGAAATCCGTCGCCGCGTCACCCTGCTTTCCGCATGGCTGGGCATCAAGCTCGACGCCGAAGCCAACGAGCGCCGCCGCATCCGCATCAGCGCCCCGGACAGCGCCGTCGATGTGCTGGTCATCCCCACCAACGAAGAATGGATGATCGCCCATCACACCCAGACGCTGCTGAGCCTGTAGGCCGTCCTTCCGAAAATCCGCGCGGCGGCAGGATCGCCGCGCGTTTTCTCCGATATCCCCTCCCCTTGCAATGCGTATTCTCGGCATCGATCCCGGCCTGCGCGTGACGGGCTTTGGCATCATCGACAAGGAAGGCGCGCTTCTGCGTTATGTCGCCAGCGGCTGCGTCAGGTCCAGCGTCAAAGAAAGCCTGCCGGAGCGCATCGCCACCCTGTTTGTCGGCGTGGGCGAAGTGATCGCAACCTACGCCCCGGCGGAAGCGGCGGTGGAAAAAGTCTTCGTCAACGTGAATCCGCAATCCACGCTGCTGCTGGGACAGGCGCGCGGCGCGGCGATTGCGGCGCTGACGTCGGGCAGGCTGCCGGTGGCGGAATACACGGCGCTGCAAATCAAGCAGGCGGTGGTGGGACAGGGCAAGGCAGCCAAGGAACAGGTGCAGCACATGGTCATGCGCCTCCTGGCGCTTTCCGGCGCGCCGCAGGCGGACGCGGCGGACGCGCTGGCCTGCGCCATCTGCCACGCGCACGGCGGCCTGAGCCGGATGCTGGACGCGAACGCCGGGCCGGGCGGCGGCAAATCACGCGCCTATCGTGTTCGCAACGGTCGTCTGATAGGATAGCGCGATGTTTGCCAAACCAGATGAACCCGCGCTTGAGTCGCTTTCCAACCCGATCGTCCGCTATTTCGCGGCCACGCGGCCTGCCTTTCTTTCCGTCACGCTCGTCGCCTGCCTGATCGGTCTTGCGACGGCGCGTTTTGGCGGATTTCCCCTGCAAACCGGCAAGGCGCTGGCGACGATTTTTTTCGCGCTGGTGGCGCACGGCGGCATCAACGTGATCAACGATTACTATGACGCGCTGAATGGTTCCGACGCCGCCAACCATGGACGGATTTTTCCCTTTACCGGCGGTAGCCGGTTTATCCAGAACGGCATTCTGAGCCGGAGCCGCATGAGGCTTTTCGGGTATGCGCAGTTGTTCGTGGTGATTCTGGCAGGTCTGTGGCTGATGTGGGTTTCCGGCCCGGGACTGCTCTGGATTGGTCTGGCCGGGTTGTTCGTCGGCTGGGCCTATTCCGCGCCGCCCTTGCAGCTCATGTGCCGGGGATGGGGAGAACCCGCCATCGTCGCGGGCTGGACGCTGGCGGCGGCGGGCGCGGATTTCGTGCAGCGCGGGCAAGCCGCGTCCCTGCCCTGGCTTGCCGGTCTGCCCTTCGCGCTCCTGGTCGCCAACATTCTCTACATCAACCAGTTCCCCGACCGGCAGGCGGACGCCATTGCCGGAAAACGCACGCTGATCGTGCGCCTGGGGCCGGAGACGGCATCCTGGGGCTACCTGTTCATCGCCCTCTTTGCCTATGGCGCCATCCTGTTCATGGTTGCCAAAGTCCTGCCCATTTACGCCGCGGCGGGCGTGCTCGCCCTGCCGCTTTCCTTTTCCGCCGCGCGTGAGTTAATCGCCCGCGCCGGCACGCCCGCCTTGTTGGCGGGCGCGATAAAACGCACGATCATCGCCGCCAATGTCAGCGGTCTCCTGCTCGCGCTGGGGCTGGCGTTTGCCGCGCCTCCTCCTTGAATCCGGATACCCGCCATGATCGGACGCCTCTCTGGCCTGCTCATCGAAAAAACCCCGCCGCAGTTGCTGGT
>JAITJU010000228.1 GCA_031278735.1 Zoogloeaceae bacterium | reverse complement strand
TTACAAACCTGTTCCATGACGGAGCAATGAAACTCCAAGGCGCCGATCCCGCCATGATTTGAGGGCGTCGATGGGAGATCGATGGCCTGTTGCGGGATGAGACGCGGGCGGTTTCGTCTTCCGCGCGGCGGCTTTGCCGCCGGGTAATGGACTATCTTCTGTTCGCCATCCTCCATTTTCTGATCTATACTGTTAAGTCTTGGAGTAGACGCTTCTCTATGCAGCCGATCAAATCCCTATCCAATGCGAACTATACGCCGACGGGTTGGCGGTGGATATTGTCGTCGATAGCGAATGAGTTGCATGCGGATGAATACCTGAGCCTGCTCGCGCCTTCGCAGCATTCGCCGCTGCTTTCTTCCAAGCGCGCCGCGATGATTATCAGTCGCGCCCGTTTCCTGGCGCTCCTGTTCGCCATTCTGACGCCTTCCTGGGCCGTCATTGATTATCTGGTTTTCCCCGCCGTGATTGGCACGCCGTTGATCGGCATGCGTCTGGCCGTCAGTTGCGCATTTTTGACGCTGGTGTTTTTCGCGCGTCCGGGTGTAACGCTTGCCAGCGCCTACCGGGTGTTGTTTGCGCTTTTCCTGATACCCAGCATTTTTCATCTATCGGTCTGTCTGCTGTTTTCCCAGTACACCCTGAGCGGCATTTCCAGCGCGATTGCCGTGGGGTATGCGTTCTTGCCTTTCGTCCTTGTCGGCGGGCTTTCTGTTTTTCCCTTGAGCATTCTGGAAAACCTGGCGCTTTCCAGCATCATTCTCATTACCCAGTTGCTGGCGTTATTGCTCAATTCCAGCAGTCCAGACATGATGTCGTTCAGCGCCACCTTCTGGCTGCTGATTCTGCTGGCGGGCATTTCCACCATGGCCGGATGCAGTCAGTTGGCTTTCATGCTGACCTTGGTGCGTCAGGCGGTGCGCGACGCGCTGACCGGATGCTTTACCCGCCGCAGCGGCGAAGAATTGCTGGCGTTGCAATACGCCATTTCCCAGCGCAGCAACATGCCGCTGGCGCTGGCTTTCGTCGATCTGGATTCCTTCAAGGAAGTAAACGACAAGGCCGGGCACGAGGCGGGCGACGTGGTGCTGCATCAGGCCGTGGTTTCCATTACCCAGGTATTGCGCGCCAATGATATTCTGGCGCGCTGGGGCGGCGATGAATTTCTCATCATCATGCCGAATACCGACATTCATCAGGCCAGCATTGCTCTTTCCCGTCTGCGTCTCACTGGCCTGGGCAAACGGCCAAACGGCAAATCCCTGACCGCCAGCATTGGCATCTCCGAGCGCCTTCAGGACGAAACGTACAATCAGCACATCCTGATCGAATGCGCCGACCACCGCATGTATCTGGCCAAGAAACAGGGAGGCAATCAGATTGTGCGTGAGGGATACGCCAAGAACATGAACATTCAAGGATCGGTTCCGGCAGCGGATGCAGCGGATGCGGCGGGTTCGGGATCAATCTGAATCAGCACGATTTCCGGGCGGCCCGTGGTGCGGACTCGCGGCCCCCAGGTGCCGACGCCAGCGGAAACCCAGTAATGCGTCCGCGCGCGCCGCGAATAGCCGTGGGCGTTTTCATACAGCCAGCGCACCACGAAATTGAAGGGGAAAAGCTGGCCGTTGTGCGTATGCCCGGAAATTTGCAAAAACGCGCCAACCGCCTCGCTTTCTTCCAGCCGCAAGGGCTGGTGATCGAGCACGATCATTGGTCGCTGGCGCAGGGCTTCGGGCGCGTCCGCCAGAATCTCCGGCAGGGTTTTGTCGCGCCGCGCGCCGCCCAGAAAGCGGGCGCGCGAGTGGTCGTCGCGTCCCACCAGCAGCACCTGTCCGCCCACGTCCGTCCATTCGTCGCGCAAAATGCGGATGCCGCCGACTTCCAGCAAGCGCCGGCTGGTGTCCGCGTCGCCCGCGATATATTCGTGGTTGCCCAGTACGCCCCACACGCCCAAAGGCGGTTGAAGCCGCGCCAGACTTTCCCGCACTGCCCGCATGTCCAGGCCGTGATAATCATCCAGAATATCGCCCGCCAACAGCAGCATGTCCGGGCGCAAGGGCGCAATGGTTTCCATCAGACGGGAAAAATACGCGGGCGACACCAGCCGCCCCAGATGCAGATCGGAGAGCGCCGCCACCCGCAGGGAGCGCGTCACCGCCGTCGTCTCCAGACGCAGTTCACGCACGACCGGCTGCTGCGTGTTCGCCCAGCCCAGGAGCGAGATGAAAAACGCGCCGCCGATGACGCTCCACAGCGCGACGTTGCGCCAATATTGCGCGCGTTCCGGCGATATGCAAACCCAGTGAAAGACCTGGTTACCGCACCAGAACACGCCCAGCAGCACCAGCAAAAGCAGCGTGTGCAGCACGAAGGAAAGCCAGAAGGTTCCCGCGAAAGCCAGGGCGCGCGCGCAGAACCCATTGCCTTCCAGCATTCGCGCCGCCGGAAACGCCAGCGACAGCACTACGGCCAGCAGGCAGAGGCTCACGCTCAATCCGCGTCCCCAGCCCGCGCGCTGCAAATTCAGGTACAGGCCGATGATGAGCGCGATGTTGATTGCGACGTACGTCCAGCGAATGAGGGTAAAGATGGCCATTTTTTTCAGTACGCAGAAAAGGGTTGGCGCAAGTTTGCGCCGCAGAAACGCCGCGCCGCCGCGTCGGCGGAGTGGATGGCTTCCAGCGTGTCGGCGGGCGTTGCGGGAATCGCGTTCAGCGTGGCGTCAATGAGACGCGCAATGTCGGGGAAAGCGATGCGATCTTCCAAAAAGGCCGCGACCGCAATCTCATTGGCCGCGTTCAGGATCGTCGGCGCCGTGCCGCCCGCCGCCAGCGCGTCGTAGGCGAGTTGCAGACAGGGAAAGCGCGCCTTGTCCGGCGCCTCGAAATCGAGACGAGCGATCTGGCGCAGATCGAGCGATTGCGCGCCGGAGGCCATGCGCTCCGGCCAGGCGAGCGCGTGCGCGATGGGCACGCGCATGTCGGGCGTTCCCAACTGCGCGAGGAACGAGCCGTCGACATATTCCACCAGCGAATGGATGACGCTCTGCGGATGCACGAGCGCCTCGATTTTCTCCGGCGGCATATTGAAGAGCCAGTGCG
>JAITJU010000197.1 GCA_031278735.1 Zoogloeaceae bacterium | reverse complement strand
AGGGTCAAAAGAGGTTTGCAGCGATGGAACTGGCGAAAAGGGCGGGTCTGAAGGCCGCCAACCTCTCTTTCTGGAGGTGTTTCGCTCGTACGGTAACCAGGCAAACAACCAGGCGCGATGACAAATGTATTCATGCGATTGCCCTGCCTCGCCTCCGTTCTTTCTGTCCTCCGGCGGCGCAAGCGGTTATAATTACTCGCTTTTCCGGCCAATGGCGCGAAAAGCGCATGGACTAAAGGAGTGGACGCACATGAAACGGGTAGGTCTCATCGGTTGGCGCGGCATGGTCGGTTCCGTGCTGATGCGGCGCATGGAGGAAGAGGGCGATTTCGCGCGTTTCGAGCCGGTCTATTTTTCCACTTCCAACGCGGGCGGCGAGGCGCCTGTATTCGGCGGCAAGGCGGCGGCGGAAAAATTGCAGGATGCCCATGTCGTCGAGGCGTTGAAAAAATGCGACATCCTCGTCACTGCCCAGGGCGGCGATTACACGAAGGCGGTGTTTTCCCGCCTGCGCGAATCGGGCTGGAACGGCCACTGGGTCGACGCCGCTTCGACCTTGCGCATGGCCGATGACGCGGTGATCGTGCTGGATCCGGTCAACCGCGGCGTCATCGAGGCGGCGCTCGCGCGGGGCGGGAAAAACTGGATCGGCGGCAATTGCACGGTTTCGCTCATGCTGATGGGATTGGGCGGCCTCTTCCAGCATGACCTCATCGAATGGGCGACTTCCATGACCTACCAGGCGGCCTCCGGCGCGGGCGCGCAGAACATGCGCGAACTGATCGCGCAGATGGGCGCGATTCACGCTTCCGTGGCCGACCTGCTCGCCGACCCGGCCTCGGCCATTCTGGACATCGACAAAAAAGTGGCGCAAACGCTGCGTTCGGAGGATTTCCCCAAGAAGCATTTTCGCGACACGCCGCTGGCGGGCAGCCTCATTCCCTGGATCGACGTGCCGGTGGAGCACGGGCAATCGAAGGAGGAATGGAAGGGCGGCGCGGAATGCAACAAGATTCTGGGGCGTCCGCCCTTTCGCAGTCCTGGCGCGATTCCCATCGACGGCCTTTGCGTGCGCGTCGGCGCGATGCGCTGCCACGCGCAGGCGCTCACCATCAAGCTGAAAAAAGACGCGCCGCTCGATGAATTGAGTGACATCATCGCCCAGGCGAACCCGTGGGCGAAGGTGACGCCCAACGAGCGGGAGGCTTCCGAGCGCGAATTGACGCCCGCCGCCGTGACGGGGACGCTAACAGTGCCGGTGGGTCGGCTGCGCAAGTTGGCGATGGGACCGGAATACCTGACGGCCTTCACCTGCGGCGACCAACTCCTCTGGGGCGCGGCGGAACCCCTGCGGCGGATGCTGGGGATTTTGCTGGACTGAAAGAAAAATGGCGCATGAAAATACATCCGAAGAACATACGCGGGCGCAAGGAAACGCAAAAAAACGCAAAATTTCTGAATTTTGTGTTTTTTTCACATTTTTATGGTCTATTTCGTACTTTAGACGTAAGATTAGCTTGCGCGTCTAAGTACATGATGTTATTTTGAAAAGCCTGTCAAGTCGCGTATGGTGACAACATAGAGTCGGGGGGTGGCAACATGGATAAAAAACTTGCATTACTGGACAAGACGCGAGCTGTGTTTTGGACTGCAACCGCGGGGCTGTTTCTGGCGCCTGTTGCCGCGCATGCGGCGGGTATGGGGGGGATTACCGTCTATTCCATGCTGGGGCAGCCCTTGCGCGCCGAGATCAAGGTGACGGCCGCGGCGGATGAATTGACTGGCATGACCGCGCATCTCGCGCCGCGCGACAGTTTTGCGCATACGGGCGTGGCCTATAGCAGCGTGTTGAGCGATTTCAGGTTCGAGCTGGAAAAAAGCGCCACGGGCACGGTGATCAAGGTTACCAGCCATTCCCCGGTCAATGAGCCTTATCTGGATTTTCTGGTCGAACTGAGTTGGCCGTCTGGCCGCCTGACCCGCGGGTATACAGTTTTGTTGGACCCGCCGGAAGTGGCTTCACAGCAGCTTTATCGGCAGGCAACGGCGGCGCCCAGCACGCCGCCTGCCGCGGCAGCTTCCGCCGACGTGGCGGGAACGACGAATGTCGCTGACGCCGGCGCGGGCAAGGAAGGCGGCGAGGCGGCGACAGGCGCCTCTGGCAAAACCGCGGGCGAGCACATGGTGAAATCGGGAGAAAACCTGCGCCGCATCGCGCAGGCCAATCTGTCTGCCGGCGTGACCATTGAGCAGATGCTGGCGGCTTTGTACCGCAACAATCCGGAAGCTTTTTCGGGCAACAACATGAACCGTTTGCGGGCGGGCGCCATCCTGAAAATCCCGACTGCGGAAGCCGCGACCGCCATTCCCCAGGCGGAAGCCAAGCAGGTATTCCAGACACAGATTACCGCCTGGCGCACTTACCGGAATCGCTTGGCGACGGCGGCGAGCAGCACGGTCGTCGGCGCGGGAAGCCGCTCTGTTTCCGGCTCGATCGTGGCCAGCGTGGAAAACAGCGCGACGCCTGCCGATCAGGGCGACAAGGTGCGGGTTTCCCGCAGTAACCGGAGCACGGGCGCGGCAGGCGTAAGTGAAGAAGATCTGGTGGCGTTCGACCGAAGTTTGCAGGAATCCCGGGAGCGTGTAGAAGCCCTGGAAAAAATCGTGGCAGACCTGAAAAAACTCCTGGAAATGAAAGACCAGGGGATTGGCGATCTGCAAAAGCAACTGGACTCTTTGTCGCCGCCTTCCCAGGCCAAACCAGAGAGACAGCAGCGTTCTTGATTCAACAACCTCAATGATCACAGCACAAAAGGGGTGACAGCGTGAAGAAAATGAATTTTTCCTTGATGACAAAGAGTTGTGCCATGGCGATCGTCATGGCGTCTGGCGTGTTGCTGGCTCCGCAGTGGGCTTGCGCTGCGGGGTTGCAGGGCATTACCGTGCATTCCGCGCTGGGGCAGCCGCTGCGCGCCGAGATTGCGGTTTCGGCGACGAAGGAAGAACTGGTCGGCATGACGACATATCTGGCTTCCAGAGCCGCCTTTGCCCAGGCGGGGTTGCGCTATTCCGCGACCTTGCGGCAATTGCGCTTCGAGTTGCAGCCCGGTGCGGGCGGCGCGCTCATCAAGGTGACTTCGGTGGGGCCCATCAATGATCCGTTTGTGCAGTTTCTGCTGGAACTGAGTTGGCCAGCCGGGCGCGTGAGCCGCGAATACACTTTCCTCATCGATCCGCTGCGGGATAAGCCGACAACGCCTCCTGCCGTGGTTGCTCCGGTAGCGCCGTCCGTGAAAGAGGCATCCGCGCCGACCGGTTCCGAGCCGCCCGCGGAAGCGGCGAAAGCCGCGCCGACTGCCGGTGGACACGTGGTCAAGCCGGGTGAGACGCTGTATCGCGTCGCGCGCGATAATCTTTACCCCGGCGTGACGCAGGAACAGATGCAGGTGGCGATTTATCTTCGCAATCCGGGCGCGTTTGACGGCGCCATCACGCGCCTGCGCGCGGGCGCGGTATTGGTGATTCCTGCGCTGGAAGAAGTCAGGGCGGTTCCGGCAAGCCCGCGCCGTTCCGTCCGCGCGGGATCCGGCGCGCCGGTTGAGTCGCGCCCCGCGCCATCGACGCGGCGGGGAGATGGCGACGACGCAAAAAAAAAGCCCGGAGTAACGCGGAAAGCTCTGGAAGAACGTGAAAAGACACTCAGGGACAATCGAATCCGCGCGGAACAACTGGAAAAAAATAGAGCCGATCTGCAACGGCAACTGGAAGAAAAAAATCAGAACATAGCCGAAATGCAAAAGCGCCTGGAAGCGCAGAAATCCGCAACGGCTGCCCCCCCCGCCATAGAGACGCTCCCGGCCACCCCCGCGCCGCCGGTTGTAACGCCGGACGCGCTGCCCGTTCCGGGCGTAGCGGCTCCCGACGCGCCGCCAG
>JAITJU010000181.1 GCA_031278735.1 Zoogloeaceae bacterium | reverse complement strand
CTATGTGCGTCACGAAGTCGTGCACAACCCTTTCGTCTGCGACACGCTGCGGACGAAAGGCGCGATCTTCATTGAGGAAGTGGAGGAAGCGCCGCCCGGCGGCACCCTGATTTTCAGCGCCCACGGCGTCGCCAGAGCGGTGCGCGACGCGGCGGCGAAGCGCGGCCTGAACGTCATCGACGCCACCTGCCCCCTGGTGACCAAGGTGCATCTCGAAGTCCACAAGATGCGCGCCCAGGAACGCGAAGTCGTGATGATCGGCCACGGAGGACACCCGGAAGTCGAAGGCACGATGGGACAGAGCGACATCGGCATGCATCTCGTGGAAAAGGAAACGGATGTCGCAAACCTCGCCGTCACGAAGCCCGAGGCGCTGTCTTTCGTGACCCAGACCACGCTTTCCGTGGAAGAGGCCGGACAAATCGTTGCCGCCCTGAAACGGCGCTTTCCAGACATTCAGGGGCCGCGCAAGGATGACGTCTGCTACGCCACCCAGAACCGTCAGGACGCGGTCAAGCTGCTGGCGGCGCGTTGCGATCTGGCGCTGGTGGTGGGCAGCCCCAAAAGCTCCAACTCCCGCCGCCTGCGCGAAGTCGCCGCCAGTCTGGGCATTGCCGCGCATCTGGTGAATACCGCGGATGAAATCGATCCCGCCTGGATCGTCGGCAAGCGGCGCATTGGCGTTACCGCCGGCGCTTCCGCGCCGGAAGTTCTGGTTGCGGAAGTCGTCGCCTACCTGCGGCAATACGCCCGCCAAAACCAGCAGGAAAGCCAAATCGAAGAAATCAGGGGCGCGGACGAACATCTCTTCTTCCATCTCCCCCGGATGCTCGCGGACGACAGGCGTCCAGCCGACGAACAGCGCCCGCGTTGGCATGAACGCGCCGCAGGATGAGCGCGCGTCCCGCGAAAAACGTCAATCAGCGCGGAACAGATTGTAAGCGAATGTGATGCCGCGCGCCCCGCAGCGCCCAGAAGTGTCATAATTTCAACAACCCACTCATGAATGCGCGGAAGCGTTTTTCCGCAAACGGCAGCCATGCTACGTTTTTCCCGCTTTCTCTACAGGCTTCTGACCTCCCTCATCATCGCCGCCTTTGTCGCTTCGGCTCAATACGCCATCTGGGAATGGGCGAACAAAAATCTGGATGTCGCCGATGCCGGCACACCCATCAAGGGATTTGCCTATGCCGGTTTTCAGCGCGGACAAAGCCCCTTCGCCGGAGAATATCCGAGCGTGGAGGAACTGGCGGACGACCTCGACCTGCTGGCGCGCTACACGCGCCGCCTGCGCACTTACAGCAGTCTGGAAAACACCGCCATCGCGCCGCTGGCCGGGGCGCGCAAGATCAAGGTCAGCAACGGCATCTGGCTAGATAGGGACGCGGGAAAAAACGCGCGCGAAGTCGCCGCCGGCATCGAGATCGCGCGTCGCCACGCGCACGTGACGCAAAGCATCGTCGGCAACGAAACGCTGGAACGCAAGGACTTGACGGCGGACGAGTTGATCGCCCTCATGAAGCGCGTCAAAAAGGCCACGAAAAAGCCGGTTTCCACCGCCGAACCCTGGAAAATCTGGCTGCAAAACCCGGAACTGGCCAGACAGGCGGATTTCATCACCGCGCATCTTCTGCCCTATCACGAAGGCGTGGCGGTGGAAGACGCGCTGGATTACGCCCTGCTGCGGTACGATGAACTGCGCAAGACGTACCCCGGCAAAAAGATTGTCATTGGCGAAATCGGCTGGCCCAGTCATGGCGACATCTACGAGGCCGCCGTGCCTTCGCCCGCCAATCAGGCGCAATTCATCCGCGGTTTTCTCGCGCACGAGCGCGCGGCAAAGCTCGATTATTTCCTCATGGAAGCCATCGATCAGCCCTGGAAAATGGAATTACAGGGCTGGGACGGCGCGTATTGGGGCATGTTCCAGGCCGACCGGGAAGCGAAATTCCCTCTGGAGGGCGCGTTGCCGCCTGACGTCCGCTGGTGGGAAAAAGCCTGGAACGCCTTTCGCTACGCCTTTTTCCCCATGTTCTTCATCGCCTTCCTGCTGGGCAACTGGCGTTTTGCCGGTCGGTTGTGGCTGGCCGCGCTGGTGCAGGCATGTGTCGTGGCGCTGGTGCTGGGCGCCCACATCCCGGAAGCCTATTACCTGAGTCAGCGCGATCTCGTCGCGCTGACGCTGCTCATTGCCGCGATGCTGCTCACCATTGCCGTATTGCTGACCCAGAGCTACGAATTCGGCGAAATGTTCTTCAAGCGCCAGTGGAAGCGCCGCTTCACGCCGTTGCCCGCGCTGCCGCCCGCGCAGGAGCCTTTCGTTTCCATTCATCTGGCCTGCTGCAACGAACCGCCGGAAATGGTGATCGAGACGCTGGAAAGTCTGGCGCGCATGCGCTACCGCAATTTCGAGGTGCTGGTCATCGACAACAATACCGCCGACGAGTCGCTGTGGAAGCCGGTGCAGGAGCACGTGGCGGGCATGGGGGCGAATTTTCATTTCCATCACCTCGCGCCCTGGCCGGGATTCAAGGCGGGCGCCTTGAATTTTGCCCTGCGGCAAACCAACGCCAAGGCGGAAATCGTCGGCGTGGTCGACGCGGATTATGTGGTTGAAGCCGACTGGCTGTCCTGTCTCGCGCCGCACTTCGTCGAAGCGCCGGATGTTGCCGTGGTGCAGGCGCCGCAGGCGCACCGCGACTGGCAGGGAAAAATTTTCCGGCGCATGTGCAACCATGAATTCGACGGTTTCTTCCGCATCGGGATGCACCACCGCAACGAACGCAACGCCCTGATCCAGCATGGCACCATGACGCTGATCCGCAAGGCGGCGCTGACCGAATCGGGCGGCTGGTCGGAAGCGTGCATCTGCGAGGATTCTGAACTCGGCCTGCGTCTGCTGCGCCAGGGTCATGACATGCGCTATGTCGATCACGTTTTCGGGCGCGGCCTGACGCCCGCTGATTTTGCCGCCCTGAAGGCGCAGCGTTTTCGCTGGGCCTTCGGCGCCATGCAGATTCTGAAGGCGCACTTTTCCGGCCTCGTCTGTCCCGGCAAACTCACGCTTGCGCAGCGCTATCATTTTCTCACCGGCTGGTTTTCCTGGTTTGGCGACGCCCTGCAACTCCTGTTTGTCTTCGCTTCGCTCGCCTGGACGCTTTTGATGCTTGTCGCGCCCCAGTCTTTCGGTCTGCCCGTGACCTTGCTGGTCGTGCCCATGTTGGGCTTCATGGCCTGCAAGGCCGCGCTCGGCCCCTTGCTCTACCGTCGCGCCATGCAATGCCCGTGGCGCGATATCCTCGGCGCTTCCGTCCTCTCCAACGGCATAGCGCACACCATCGCGCGCGGCATTTTCGCGGGGCTTTTCAAGGGCAAGGGCAAATTCGTGGTCACGCCGAAAGCCTGGAAGCAAAAAAGCGGCTTCGCCTTCCTGGCGCCCATCCGCGAAGAAGTCGGCCTGCTTGCCGCGCTGCTTCTCGCCATCGGCGCCCTGCTGCACACGCGCGACGGCCTTGCCGAACCCGCCGTCGGCGTCTGGATCGTCGTCCTCGTCCTTGAAGCCTTGCCTTACATCGCCGCCCTCTGCTGCCAGACGGCAGCCCTTTGGCCATTGTGGACACCCACGCGCAAAGCGCGATTTTCGCTTGCGCTTTCCCGGCATGGCGCCTGCGTTTCATGAATCGTCTGCGCCCGCCCGCCGCGCCCATCCCCGCATAAATTGTCCGCCCCTCCCCTGCCCCGCCGCATTGCCCATTTGGACATGGACGCCTTCTTTGCTTCCGTGGAACTCCTGTCCTACCCGGAATTACGCGGTTTGCCGGTCGTGGTGGGCGGCGCCGGAATCGCGCCGCCGCGATCATTGCCGGACGGACGCCATGAATTCGCGCGCCTGAAAAGTTACGGCGGGCGGGGCGTGGTGACAACTTCCACTTACGAAGCGCGCGCCCTGGGCGTTTTTTCCGGCATGAGCCTGATGCGCTCGGCGCAACTCGCGCCGGAGGCCATCCTCCTGCCTGCCCGCTTCGACGCCTACCGCGACACGTCCCGCCGCTTCAAGGCCGTCGTCGCGCAAATCGCGTCCACTATCGAAGATCGCGGCATCGACGAAATCTACATCGATCTCACGGAACTCGCGGACGCTACGCTGCCGCTGGCGCAACGCATCAAGGCCGCCGTCTTCGCCGCGACCGGCCTGACCTGTTCCGTGGGCGTCGCCGCCAACAAACTGCTCGCCAAAATCGGCTCCGATCTGCAAAAGCCGGACGGCATTACCGTGCTGTCGCCGGAAGATCTGGCCGTTCGCATCTGGCCGCTGCACGTCAAGAAAATCAACGGCATCGGCGCGAAGACCGCCGCGCATCTGGAAAAACTGGGCATTCATCACATCGGAGAACTTGCCAAAACACCTGTCGACACGCTGACGCAAGACTTTGGCCCTCGCGCGGGCGTCTGGCTTCACCGCGCCGCCAACGGCATGGATGACAGCCCTGTCGTCACCTGGCGCGCGCCCAAGAGCTTCAGCCGGGAAACCACTTTTGAACGCGACCTGCACGTGCGCCGCGACCGCGCCGAACTCTCCGCGCAGCTTGCCGCGCTCTGCGCGCGGCTTGCCGAAGACCTGGAACGGAAAGGCTACGCGGGCTGCACCATCGGCGTCAAACTGCGCTTTGCCGACTTTCATCTCGTCACGCGGGAAATCACCTGGCCAGAAGTCATGTCCGACGCCGAAAACCTGCTCCACGCCGCCCGCCGCTGCCTGAAAGGCAAACTCTTCACGGAAGCCGACCAGCGCCGCATCCGGCTTCTGGGCGTGCGATGCGGCAATTTAACGAGGCGCGATGAGGCCGCCGCGCAAGCCGCGTCAACGCCAAGACCCCGGCAGAACGAATTGCCGTTCCCGACATGAAAACGCCAGACCGGAACCGGTCTGGCGGATATGGGTTTGCGCGCCCAAGCGGATGACGCCCGAATGCGCCTTCTGCGCGCCCGGTTCCACGGGCGCGCAAGACAGGAAACTCAGTTCTTCTTGCCCTTGGTCGTATTCAGCGCGGCCTTCAGCTTGGCGCCCGCGGAGAATTTGGCGACGCGGGAAGCCGCGATTTTCAGGGGGGCGCCGGTTTGCGGATTGCGCCCCGTGCGCGCGGCGCGTTTGCTCACTGTAAAGCTGCCGAAGCCAATCAGGGAAATGCCGTCATTCTTGACCAGGGTTTCCGTGATGACTTCCAGCAGCGCCTCCAGGGCATTGCCCGCCGCGGTTTTGGAAATTTCGGCTTTGGCGGCCAGGGCTTCTACCAGCTCGGTTTTGTTCAGATTCATGGTGTTTGTGCTTCCTGCGTAAAAAAGTGAGGATGAAGACATCGGGAGACATGCAACACAGCTTCCCCGACATGGAAATGATTGGCGCGCCCGGAGCGATTCGAACGCCCGACCCCTTGGTTCGTAGCCAAGTACTCTATCCAGCTGAGCTACGGGCGCGCTGCCAAAAACCGGCGCAATTTTAGGGGAAACACGGAAAACTGCAAGCATTTTCTGCAAAACAGCCGACGCAAGCCCATCGATACGAACCAGGCGGGTTCTCTCAGCGCGGCGCGAGCGCGCCCGCGCGAAAAATCCCGAAAGGGGAAAAAGCGTGGTTGCAGCGTGGTTGCGCCTCTGCCCCTTGGCGTTGCGCACTGGGAGCTTGCGCGGCAGAAAAAACCTCCGTTCGTCCGAACGAGACGCCGGAAACAAGCGGCATACCGCATCGCGTCGTCATTGTTGCGCTCCGACGGGGAGAGGCGCATTCGGGAATCCTTGCGCGCCTCCTGCGCCGCGCTTGAAAGTTCGCGGCGGACGGCGGAAAATGTTGTCGGAGCGGATGCCCCGCCGCGTCGTCCGCCCTGGCGGAACGGCAAGGCGTTGCGCCATTTCGCCGCCGACGGTTTTGATGCCGACGGCGTTTGCACGTAATGTATCAAATGACGTCAGGAATTTTCATGCATGGATGTTGACCACGAAATCGATGTGCGCGGGCTGAATTGCCCCCTGCCCATCCTGCGCACCAAGAAGGCGCTGGCGGGCATGGAAAGCGGGCGAACGCTCAGGGTGCTGGCGACCGACCCTGGCGCGCGGCAAGATTTTCCCGCCTTTGCCGAACAAAGCGGCAATGTCCTGCTGGCGCAGGCGGAAAACCAGGGCGTGTTCGAGTTCGTGTTGCGGCGCAGGTAATATAGAATTCCTTCTTTCCTTCTGATGCCAGACGACATATTTTGGCTGCCGCTTCCTTTTCGCTTCGCCTGAACAAGGCGCATTATCCGGTCACGGTACTGGGTCATGGGCGGCGGATTGGCGTCTGGTTTCAGGGGTGCCGCATCCGCTGCAAGGGCTGCGTGTCGCAGGACACCTGGGACGAAACGGCGGGCGCATGGGTGCGCGTGGCCGATATGCTGACCTGGTGCCGACAAAAGGGCAAGGAGGGCGTGGATGGCGTGACCATTTCCGGCGGAGAACCCTTCGATCAGCCGCAGGCGCTGAATGCGCTGCTTGACGGCATTCACCGCTGGCGGCGGCGGGAAAATCTGGCGCTGGACGTGTTTTGCTACAGCGGTTATCCCTTTTCGACCCTGCAGGCCCGGCATGGCGCCTTGCTGAAAAAACTGGACGCGCTGGCCCCGGAACCCTATGTCGATGCGCTGCCGGAAGGCGGCTGCTGGCGCGGCTCGGCCAATCAGCCGCTGCTGCCGCTCTCGCCGCTGGGGAAAGCGCGCTATGGCGATCCGGCAAAATGGCCGTCCGTAAATGAAAAACGTCTGCAAGTGAGCGTCGAAGGAGGGCGCGTCTGGATGATCGGCATTCCCGCGCGCGGCGACATGGCGGCGCTGGAAGACCTGTGTGCCCGACGCGGCCTTCATATGTCCGCGGTTTCGTGGCGCAGGTAGAGGGATAGCCGCATGAAGACCTATGTGCGCGTCTGCCCCGTTTGCGATACGGAAAACCCAGCCGAGCGCGCCACCTGCTCTTGTTGCGCCAGTCTGCTGTCGGAGGTGGATTTTTCCCTGCCTTCGGCGCGGACAGGAGAATCCGCAGCAGCCCCCCCGCCAGCGGCAAAGACGGCAAAAGCGCCGGAGGCAAGCGCGCCGCCCGTTTCCGCCGAGGGAACGCGTTGCCCCGATCCGGAGTGCGGACAACAGAATCCGCCGGGTAGTTTGCGCTGCCTGTATTGCAACACGCCGTTACCCGTTGCCGTCGCCGCCGATCCCGCCTTTGCGCCCTTGCCGGACGAAACGGCGGCGGCGGGGACAGCGGCGGCATTCGAGCTTGCGCCGCCGGAATTGGCCGCCGCCATTCCGGCGCCAAGGGAGCGGCGGCGTTCGCGCATGGTTTTGCCCGCCGCGCTGGCCGAACGTTTTCGCATCATCGACGAATTGCCCGCCGCGGGCAGTGAAGCGGATTTGCTGATCGTGGAAGAGATTTCCGGCGGCGAACAGCGGGTCGCCAAGATTTATCGGCGCGGCATCGCGCCGGATCAGGCGCTCCTGAAAAAACTGGCGACGGCGGGGACGCATGTGGTGCGCATCATGGAATATGGCAATGATGGGGACGCCGCCTGGGAAGTCATGGAATATTGTCGCGTCGGCAGTCTGCGCGCCCTGATGAAAAGCGGCCCGATGAGTCGGGAGCGGCTGACGGAACTTGTCCGCGAACTGGCTGCGGGGCTGACGGAAGTCCATGCGGCGCATATCCTGCACCGCGACTTGAAGCCGGAAAATGTCTTGCTGCGCCGCCAATCGCCGCTGTCGCTGGCGCTCACCGATTTCGGCATTGCTTCGCTCTTCGATGGAACGCGCCATTTCACCGACGGCGCCCGCACGGTGAAATACGCCGCACCCGAAGCCATGACCGGCGTGCTCGACGCCAAGGCCGACTGGTGGTCGCTGGGCATGATCCTGCTGGAAGCCGCTTCTGGCCGCCATCCGTTCGACGGCCTTTCGGAACAGGTCGTCAACTACCATCTGATGACGCGCCCGGTGGAAATCAATGGCGTCGCGGACAAGGGGCTTGCCCTGCTGTGCCGCGGCCTGTTGCTGCGCGATCCGGCGCGGCGCTTCGGCGCGGCGGAAGTGGCGCGCTGGCTGGCGGGCGACGTGAGCCTGGTCGCGCCCCAGGAATCCGGCGTGGAAGCCGAGCATCCTTACCAACTGGGCAAGCACACGGCGAAAAATAGCGGGGAACTGGCGCTGGCGTTGGCGGCCAACTGGCAGGAAGGCGCGCACGATCTGGCGCGCGGGCTGATCATGAACTGGCTGAAAATGGAATTGCACGACTTCGACCTGATCCGCAAACTGAGCGACATCATGGATCTGCGCGGCGAGCCTGACGATCGCCGCCTGTTGCGCTTTCTGCTGGTCGCCGCGCCCGACATGCCGCCTGTCTGGCGCGGCGAGTCCGCCAGCCTGAAGGCGCTGCTCGGAAAGGCGCGCTTGGCCGTCAAGACGGGCGAAGCCGCCGACGCGGCGCGCGCCTGGCTGGAAAGCCTGTTTGCCGAAGACGCCCTGCGCCTTTTTCCCGCCGACGCGAACACGGATTTCGCCGTCTTGAGCGCGCGCTGGCGTCAGCAGGTCGACATCGCGCAGCGCGCCTGGGAAGTGGCCAGGGAAGCGTACCTTCGCTGGCGCTCCCGTCTTCCCTCGGAACCCGGCAAAAAAAATACCGCCGACGTCAATTTCGACGCAGCCGTCTATGGCTGGAACGCGGAAATTCGCCCGCCCAGGCGCGCCACCTGGCATGGCATCGTCCTGCTTTCCCTGTACGATCCGAAATTCCTTGCCGCCCTGCGCGCGGATGTGGAACAGGCATTGACGCATTTTTCCGAATCCGCGCCCTGGTTCGCGCATCTGGTCGGAAAATGGCAAGCGCCGGACGCGGGCTTCACGCCGGAAAAACAGAACGCCTTGCTGCTGGCGGCCTGGCGCTTGCGCGAGGCCACGCGGGAATCCATGCAGGCCGAGCACGAACGCCGCAAGAGCGCGCAGGAAAAACGCGAAAGCGCCATCGACGTCTGGCGGCAGGAATTCCTGCGGATATTGCAAACCTTCTACGTGATCGGCGAGGCCAGCAACGCGGACGCGCGCCAGGAATGGCGGCAGGCGTGCAGCGAGCTGCACGGCCTCGCCGCGCGCCTGGCTTCGATGCGCTATACGGAAGAAAGCTTCCTGCGCCTGACGCAGCACGTAAACAGCATGGAATACCTGGCCCTGCAACTGGAAAGCGCGCTGGACGCGCTGGATATGCACGAGGAACAAGCCCGCATCATCCTGCGGCCACCGCGTTCGTTCTGGATAGGCTGCGTCATTTTGCTCGCTTTATTTTTTTTCGGCGGCAACAGCGGCATTTATTATGCCGTGGCCGCTGCGATTACCGGCGTAATCGGCCTTGTCATTTTCCACTCGCGCCGCCGCGCCCGCGCCCACCGCAAGCTGAACATCCAGATTCAGCTTTTTCGCCGCGCCAGCGCCGCCCTCGCGCCGCAACAGGTAAAAGCGGCGGAGCCGCAGGCGGGAGATGATGCGCCGCCGCAGGCAAGAGTACCGCCGCCGCGGGCGGAGACGCCGCCCAGGAAGCGGAAGGAATAGGACCGCGCGCCTTGCCTAGCGCCGCGCCGCGCAAATGGCGGCTTCCATCGCGTTCCGGTAGAACTCGTGAAAATGCCGCATCCCGTCTTCCATCGGGCTTTGGTAGGGGCCGACCTCGTTTCTTCCTTCCCTTTCCAGCGCGATGCGGCCTCTATCCATGCGCTCGCCAATGTCGTCGTCCTCGATGGCGGTCTCCATGTAGGCGGCCTGTTCGGCTTCGATGAATTCGCGCTCGAAATCCACGATTTCTTCCGGGTAATAGAATTCCACCACGTTCAGGGTCTTGTGCACGCCTTGCGGCAGCACAGTGGAAACCGCCAGCACGTGCGGATACCACTCCACCATGATGTTCGGGTAATAGGTGAGCCACACCGCGCCCTGCATCGGCGTCTCGCCCCGGTCGCCATAGTATTCGCGCACCACTTTCTGCCAGCGGTCATAGACGGCGGAGCCGGATTTCATCAGCGAGGTGATGCCGACTTTCTGCACGGAATACCATTCCCCGAATTGCCAGGAAAGGTCGTCGCAGGTGACGAAATTGCCGAGGCCGGGATGGAAGGGCGCGACGTGGTAATCCTCCAGATAGACCTCGATGAAGGTTTTCCAGTTGTAGTTGCATTCGTGCAGTTCCACCCGATCGAGCTTGTAACCGGAAAAATCGAAGGTTTGCGCCACCCGCATTCCGGCCAGATCGTCCCTGACCGGGCGCGGCCCCTGAAAGAGCAGCCCGTTCCAGTTTTCCAGCTTCGTCCTGTTCAGGTTGAGGCAGGGATTTTCCGGGAAATGCGGCGCGCCGATGAGCGCGCCGACGTTATCGTAAGTCCAGCGATGGATCGGACAGACGAGGTTGCCGGAAAGCTTCCCCGCGCCCTGCAACATGATGGCCTGGCGGTGGCGGCAGACATTGGACATCAGCCAGTGTTCGCCCGCGTGATTCAAAATCAGCTTGCCGTGATCCCGCCATTCCAGCGAGCGGTAATCGCCGGATTCCGGCGCCATGAGCCGATGGCCGACGTAGCCGGGGCCTGCCGCGAAGATACGCTCTTTTTCCAGCGCGTGAATGGTTTCGTCAAAATACCAATCTATCGGCAGTTGGGATGCCGCAGGGGCGATACGGGAGGGTGTTGCAATGTCGTTCATGTCCATATCTCCAAACAGCCATGCCTTTCGGAAGGCGGGCGGAAAGAGCGTCCGTCTTCCGTGACGCGCCCGTTTTTACCTTCGTCGCGGCCAAGTCAAAAGGGAAGACGGATTGTAGATCAATTGCCGGAAATTCGGGATTGAATCCTCCGGGTTCGGGGACGGAAGACGCCCCCGTTGCCGACGACAAGCGCGGCATCGGCGAAAAGTCCGTCCGCAGGCTCCTCCATTCCTGTGTAACTTTCATGACATCCGTCCAGACGTTAAAAAACGTCATTCGTGCCGACAGACGGGCGGACAAGCGCCCATCATTCTTCCGCCCGATCCGCCAGTCCCGCTTCCTGCAAGGCGCGAACGCTGCGCGGCGGCAGGATGAAACTCAAACGGGCGGCGCGTGTTCTTCTTCCGCGGGCGGCTGATTTTTCTTGCGCAGCAGGCAAAAAAGCGTCACTCCATAGCCGGACAGACCATAGATGCAGGCCATGCCGAAAAGGATTTCGGCGGTAAGGGGCGAAGAAATCAGGGCGAAAACCAGCATCATGACCAACACCGCCACAAAGGGAACGCTTTTCTTGAGGTTGATGTCCTTGAAACTGTAGAAGCGCACGTTGGAGACCATGGAAAGCCCCGCGAAGGTGGTGATGAACGCCGCCAGCCAGCGTGTGCCCGCGCTGCCCGGCACGTTCTGGTTGATCATCACCCAGACGAAGCCAACGACCAGCGCGGCGGAGGCGGGGCTGGGCAAGCCCTGAAAATAACGCTTGTCCATAACTTCCAGCGTGGTGTTGAAGCGCGCCAGCCGCAGCGCCGCGCTCGCGCAGTAAATGAAGGCGGCGACCCAACCCGGACGGCCTATATCCAGCAGCGCCCATTCGTAGATTACCAGCGCCGGAGCGACGCCAAAGCACACCATGTCGGAAAGCGAATCGTATTCCGCGCCGAAGGCCGATTGCGTATGGGTGACGCGCGCCACCCGGCCATCCAGACCATCCATGATCATGGCAATGAAAATGGCGCTGGCGGCGATCTCAAAGTTGCCCTGTATGGCCTGCACGATGGCGAAAAATCCGGAAAACAGCGCCGCCGTGGTAAAGAGGCTGGGCAGCAGATAAATGCCCCGGCGTTTCAGTTCCGGGTTGAATCGGGTTTTGCGCGGTTTGAGTTCAAACATGAGGCGGCTTGGCAAGTTCAGCAAGGAGAGTGCTGGAAGCATACACTTTTTCACCGATGCCGATCCGTACTTCGCTATCCAGCGGCAGATAGACATCCACGCGCGAACCAAAACGGATGAAGCCGTAACGCTGTCCGCGCGCAAGCTTCATGCCGGGTTCCGTGTAATTCAGAATGCGCCGGGCGACGAGGCCAGCAACCTGTACGCAGGTCACATCCTGCCCGTCCGCGCCCACAAGATGCATGGCGCAGCGCTCGTTTTCAGTGGAAGCCTTGTCCAGCGCGGCATTTATGAATTTTCCGGGGTTGCGCCACACCTGCTTGACTTCGCCATCCATGGGCGAACGATTGGAATGGACGTTGAACACGTTCATGAACACGCTGATCTTGATGGCGCGTCGCTTCAGGTACGGGTCATCCGTTTCTTCCACCGCCACGATACGGCCATCCGCCGGCGCGACGATACTTCTGGAACCATCGCCAAGCCCTCCGATGGGGCGGGGCGGGTCGCGGAAAAACTGGAGCACAAAAAAGAAAATCAGCCAGAAGGGAATGGCAAACAACGGGCCAATAACCTGGGCGACGAAGGCCGCCAGCGCGGCAATGCCGATGAAGGGCCAGCCTTCGCGGGCAATCAGGGGGTGAGGATAATTCATCCGGTTTCAGATTCCTTGTGAGAGGTTTCCCCCTGGAACCCGCGATACGAAGCCGATCACGGGTTCCCCAAAACATCAGGCGCTCAGTTCTTCGACTGATCCACGAGCTTGTTCTTCTTGATCCACGGCATCATGTCGCGCAGTTGCGCGCCCACCTTTTCCACCGGATGCTCGGCAATCAGCCGCCGACGGGCGGTCATGGACGGATAGCCGGTCCTGCCTTCCAGGATGAATTCCTTGGCATAGTCGCCGTTCTGGATGCGCTTCAGGGCTTCGCGCATCGCCGCGCGCGAGCTTTCATTCACCACCCTGGAACCCGTGACGTATTCGCCGAATTCCGCGTTGTTGGAGACCGAATAATTCATGTTGGCGATGCCGCCCTCGTAGATCAGATCGACGATCAGCTTCACTTCGTGCAGACACTCGAAATAGGCCATTTCGGGCGCGTAGCCCGCCTCGACCAGCGTCTCGAAGCCCGTTTTGATGAGTTCGACCAGGCCGCCGCAGAGCACCGCCTGCTCGCCGAAGAGATCGGTTTCGGTCTCTTCCCGGAAGGAGGTTTCGATGACGCCGCCCTTCGTGCCGCCGTTGGCGGCGGCGTAGGAGAGGGCAATGTCCCGCGCCTTGCCGGATTTGTCCTGATGCACGGCGATGAGCGAGGGCACGCCGCCGCCCTTCAGATACTCGGAGCGCACGGTGTGGCCCGGCCCCTTGGGGGCGATCATGATGACGTCGATGTCATCCCTGGGGATCACCTGGTTGTAATGGATGTTGAAGCCATGCGCGAAGGCGAGCGCCGCGCCTTTTTTCAGATGGGGTTCGACTTCTTCCTTGTAGACCGCCGGAATGTTCTCGTCCGGCAGAAGCAGCATGACCACATCCGCGCCCTTCACGGCTTCGGCGATTTCCTTCACTTTCAGCCTGGCCGCCTCGGCCTTCTTCCAGGACGCGCCGACTTTTCTCAGGCCGACGGTGACCTTGACGCCGGAATCGTTCAGGTTCTGGGCGTGGGCGTGACCCTGCGAGCCGTAGCCGATGATGGCGACTTTCCTGCCCTTGATGAGCGAGAGATCGGCGTCCTTGTCGTAATAAACTTTCATGAAAATCCTCTTTCAGTAAAAAATGGGGGATCAGACTTTGAGAATGCGGTCGCTGCGGCCAATGCCGGAAACTCCGGTGCGCACGGTTTCCAGGATCAGCCCGGAATCCAGGGCGTTGATGAAGGAATCCAGCTTGGCGCTGGTTCCCGTCAATTCGATGACATAAGTGAATTCGGTCACGTCGAGGATGCGTCCGCGGAAAATATCCGATATGCGCTTCATTTCTTCCCGATCCTTGCCGATGGCGCGCACCTTGATCAGCATCAGCTCGCGCTCGACATGCGCGGATTCGGAGAGATCGACGACTTTCACCACGTCCACCAGCTTGTTCAACTGCTTGGTGATTTGTTCCAGCACATCGTCGGAACCGCTGGTGACGACGGTCATGCGCGACAGCGAGGCATCCTCGGTGGGCGCGACGGTGAGCGATTCGATGTTGTAGCCGCGCGCGGAAAAGAGTCCCGCCACGTGGGAGAGCGCGCCCGCTTCGTTTTCCAGCAAAATGGAAATAATGTGTCGCATGGTTTTTCCCTTGTCCCCGCCTTACATGTCGTCCGCGAGTATCATTTCGGTCAGTCCCTTGCCGGTCGCCACCATGGGAAACACGTTGGCCGTCGGATCGATGATGAAATCCAGGAACACCAGCCGGTCACGGTATTCCGTAAAGGCTTTTTCCAGCGCAGGCCGCACTTCTTCCGGCTTTTCGATTTTCATGCCGACATGCCCATAGGCTTCGGCGAGTTTGACGAAATCGGGGAGCGAGGTCACGTAGGACTGGGAATAACGCTTCGAGTAGAACATCTCCTGCCATTGCCGCACCATGCCCAGCATCCCGTTGTTGAGATTGATGATCTTGATCGGCAACTCGAACTGCTTGCAGGTGGAAAGCTCCTGAATGCACATCTGGATGGAGCCTTCGCCGGTCACGCAGGCCACCGTCGCGCCAGGATTGGCGAAGCTCGCGCCCATCGCGTAAGGCAGCCCCACGCCCATGGCGCCGAGACCGCCAGAGTTGATCCAGCGCCGAGGCTTGTCGAACTTGTAGAATTGCGCGGCGAACATCTGATGCTGGCCGACGTCGGAAGTAACGATGGCGTCGCCTTTGGTGACTTCGTAGAGCTTTTCCACCACGAACTGCGGCATGATGCGCTCGCCCTGTTTGTATTTCAGGCCGTCCTTCGCGCGCCAGACGTCAATTTGCCGCCACCAGTCGGGCAGCGCGGGCGAAGTCGAAAAATCGCCTTCCAGAAGTTTCAGCATTTCGTCCAGCACGTCCGGCGCGTTGCCGACAATGGGAACGTCCGCCTTGACCCGCTTGGAGATGGAGGAGGGATCGATATCGACATGGATGATCTTGCGCGGCTCGCCGTAAAAATGCTCGACATTGCCGATCACCCGGTCATCGAAGCGCGCGCCGATGGCCAGAATCACGTCCGCATGATGCATGGCCATGTTGGCCTCACAGGTGCCATGCATTCCCGGCATGCCCAGGCTTTGCCGGTCATTGGCGGGATAGCCGCCCAGACCCATCAGGGTGTGGGTGACGGGGAAACCCAGACGCCGCGCCAGTTCGGTGAGTTTTTCCGCCGCGCTGGAAAGGATCACGCCGCCGCCGATGTAAAGGAGCGGGCGCTTGGCTTCCAGCAAAAGCTGCACGGCTTTTTTGATCTGCCCCAGATGCCCCTTCACCACCGGGTTATAGGAACGCATGGCGACTGCCGCCGGATAGGCGAATTCGCACTTGTCCGCCGTGATGTCCTTGGGCAGATCCACCACCACCGGGCCGGGACGCCCCGTGGTCGCAATGTGGAAGGCCTTCTTCAGCGTCACCGCTAGGTCGCGCACGTCCTTGACCAGAAAGTTGTGCTTGGCGCAGGGACGGGTGATGCCCACCGTGTCGCATTCCTGAAAGGCGTCCTGGCCGATGTAGGCGGTGCCGACCTGACCGCACAACACCACGAGCGGCACGGAGTCCGAATGCGCCGCGGCGATGCCGGTCACCGCATTGGTCACGCCTGGCCCGGAAGTCACCATCGCCACGCCGACCCGGTCGGACGAGCGCGAATAGGCGTCCGCCGCGTGAACCGCCGCCTGCTCGTGTCGGACCAGAATGTGCTTGATCTGATCCTGCTTGAACAGTTCGTCATAAATGTACAACACCGAGCCGCCCGGATAGCCGAACACATGCTCGATCTTTTCTTCCTGAAGGCACCTGATGATAATCTCTGCGCCGCTAAGTATCATGGCTCAACCGCTTGACGTGAAAGCGTATAAAGATAACCTTACCACGCCCATTGGTCAAGAACGGCTTCCCGCGCAGGGCGTAGCGGGAAGCGCCCGCACGACCAATGTCAATGGCGCGCTTCGCAGGCCCGGCGCAAGCGACGGCGTATGCGCTTTACTTTACCCTTGCGCTTTACCCTTGCCTGTCGCAGCCCAATCCCGTCTGGCGACGCTGTTCGGCTGGCGACTACCCGCGAAGATAGGACAAACCCCGCCCGCAATCCGCCCAAAGGCAGGCGCAAACGCCAAAAGCGGCAGGAAAGCCGGTTGAAATCCGCTTTCCCGCGCGCACAAAAGGGCAGGCGGGGGTAGGCGGGCAGAAAATTTTTGCCTCGGCGTCCGTCGTCAAATATAGCCGGGCGTCCGGGCGTTTTTGCGCGTACCGTCAGTTGATTTTGGCTTTGCTTCGCAATGACTTGAGCAGATCTTCCACCTTCTGCTGGGTCAGCCCCTGGGTGATTTGCGGCCTGATTTGTTCCAGCGCGGGCGGCGTCAGGGCGCGGGTGTCCTCGACCAGAATGACGTGATAGCCGAACTGGCTTTGCACAGGATCCTTGCTGTATTCGCCTTTCTTGAGTTTCGCAAGGGCTTCGGCGAAGGGCGCGACGAAGGCGGAAGGCGACATCCAGCCCAGATCGCCGCCATTTTCCTTGCTGCCGGGGTCTTTGGAATTTTTCGCCAGTTCCGCGAATTTCTCGCCCTTGTCCAGTTTGGCGACCAATTCCCTGGCCTCGGCCTCGTTCTCGACCAGAATGTGCCGGGTCTTGTATTCGGTATCGCCCAAGCGTTGTTTGAGCGTTTCGTAGGCTTCGTTGATCTGGGCTTCCGTTACCGGATTTTCCTTGATGTATTCCGTCAGGTAAGCGCGCACCAGCACCATTTGCCGCGCGTTTTCCAGTTGCCCCATGACGGTTTTTTGCTTGTCCAGCCCTTTTTTGCGGGCTTCCCCGATGATCAGTTCGCGACGGATGAATTCTTCGCGCACGGCGTTGCGAAATTCATCGGAAACTTGCGCGCCCTGGCTTTGCTGGTCATCGATGAAGGCGTCGGCCACGTATTGCGGCACGGCGCGGCCATTGACGGTGACGAAGGGCTTTTCGGGGGCGGCGAATGCCGGGAGGGAAAACAGGGCGCCGATGGTCAGCGCAACCGTGAGTTTTTTCAATGTCGTCATGGGTGAAATATCCTTTTTTTGGAAAAAGAAAACGAAGGCGCATGATACCAGCGGAAAGAAGTTAGCGGAACCAAGCCCGGCATTTGCTCGCAGCCCCGACGGCATATGCCGTTTCAGGCATGGGGGTCGGCGGCGTCTTCCTTGATGAAACGGGAAAGATAGACGCCCTGCGCCAGCGCGAACAACAGCAGGAGTCCCATGCCGCCGAAGAGTTTGAAATTCACCCAGATTTCAGTCGGGTAACGGTACGCCACGAAAAGATTGAGCGCGCCCATGAAGAGGAAAAAGCCAATCCAGGCAAAATTGAGCCGCAGCCAGACGGCCTTGGGCAGATCGATTTTGTCGGAGAGCATGAGGCGCATGGCGTTGCGCTTGCACAGCGCCGCTATGCTCATGCTTGCCGCCATCGCCCAGTACAGCGCCGTCGGTTTCCACTTGATGAAGGTTTCGTTCTGAAAGAGCACGGTCAGGCCGCCGAAACCGATGACCAGCGCAAAGCTCAACAGCAGCATTTTTTCCACCTTGCCATGCCGCAGCAGGACATAGGCGATTTGCAGCAAGGCCGCCAGCATGACCACTACCGTCGCCAGCAGGATGGGCGCTTGCGCCGGGTTCATCGTTTCTCCCAGAAAGCGCCCGACCCATTCCGCTGCCATGTCCGGGCGCTGCTGCGCGTAGTGGAAGGCCACGAAAAACAGGATGACCGGGAAAAGATCGAAAAGGAGCTTCATGCTTGCAAGGAAGAAGAAAAAGGGACAGGCATTATAGCCGCTTCCGCTCGTAAAGGCCTGCCGCGCTTCCGCCCCGGCGTTTCCCCGTCCGCCTTCCGTTTTCAGTCCCCCGTCTTCTGGCGCGGTTCCTGATTTTCGCGCTCTGGTACATAATCGCGGCTTTACCGCCTTGCCGGGAGTTTATTTCATGCTTGACATTCAACTGCTCCGCAGTCAGCCCGATGAGGTTGCCAAGCGTCTGGCGACGCGCGGCAAAGCGCCGGATCTTTCCGGGTTCGCGGCGTTGGAGGCCGAGCGTAAAACCTTGCAGACGCGCACCCAGGAATTGCAGAACCAGCGCAATGTGCTTTCCAGACAGATTGGCGTCCTGAAGGGCAAGGGCGAAGACGCGGGCGCGCTGCTGACGCAGGTAACCGCCGTCAAGCATGAACTGGAAGCGGCGGAAGCGCGTCTGGACGTGTTGCGGGAAGCGTTCAACGCGATTTTGGCGACGCTTCCCAACCTGCCGCACGAATCCGTTCCTGTCGGCGCGGACGAAAAGGACAACGTGGAAATAAAACACTGGGGCACGCCGCGCGTCTTTGATTTTCCCGCGCGCGATCACGTTGCGTTGGGCGAGGCGCTGGGGCAGATGGATTTTGCCGCGGCCGCAAGAATTTCCGGCGCGCGCTTCGTGGTGCTGAAGGGCTTTCTGGCGCGCCTGCAACGCGCCCTGATCCAGTTCATGCTTGATACGCATACAGACGAACACGGCTATACCGAGCTGTATGTTCCCTATCTGGTAAACCGGGACAGTCTTTACGGCACAGGGCAGTTGCCCAAGTTCGAGGAAGACCTGTTCCGAACGCCCAGAGGCGAGCACGAACCGCCGCTCTACCTGATTCCCACGGCGGAAGTGCCAGTGACCAACCTGGCGCGCGGGGAAATTCTCGCCGCCGGATCGCTGCCGCTGAAATTCGTTTGTCACACGCCCTGTTTTCGCTCCGAGGCCGGCGCCGCCGGACGCGACACGCGCGGCATGATTCGCCAGCACCAGTTCGAGAAGGTGGAGTTGGTGCAGATTGTGCGCCCCGAAAAATCCTGGGAAGCGCACGAGGAATTGACCCGCCATGCCGAAATCATTCTGGAAAAGCTGGAATTGCCCTATCGGCGCGTTGTGCTGTCTACCGGAGACATGGGCTTTGCCGCCGCCAAAACCTACGATCTGGAAGTCTGGCTGCCCGCGCAGAACACTTACCGGGAAATCTCTTCCTGTTCCAATTTTGGCGATTTTCAGGCGAGAAGAATGCAGGCGCGCTTCCGCAACGAAAAAATGAAGCCGGAACTGACGCACACCCTGAACGGCTCGGCGCTGGCCGTAGGTCGAACCCTGGCGGCAATTTGCGAAAACTGCCAGAACGCCGACGGCAGCATCCGCATTCCCGACGCGCTGAAACATTACATGGATCGGAGGACAGGGGATAAATGACACATTTCCATGCCTGGGGATTGTTTCGGAAGTCCCGGTGCCGTCCTGTTCCCCCTGTGGACAGCAAAGCCCAGAATCCGGCATTTGGCATGTCGCGTGGTCGTCCGTTTGCCGCAATCCCGCGCGAACAGGGACGCAACGAACGAGACAAGCTGTCTTTGCGTCCTTTGAACAACGTAGAATCGCCTCGTTTTGTCATTTTTCGCAAGGGAGCGCGCAGGAATGAACCACAACGCATCGGGGAATCTGCCCTCACCCCGCCCAATTCAGACTCGCTGCCGTCTGACAAAACCCATCGCGCTCGCCCCGATGCGCTGGCATAACCGCCGGGGCAGCGGCGCGTCTCATCCATCATGATGCGAAACGCTGTTTTTTGAGCCCCTTTCCGCAAGGCAAACATGAACGGAAATTTTTATCGCATCGGCATCGATATCGGCTCGACGACCGTCAAGGTGGTCGTGCTGGATGAACAGGAAGAAGTGGCGTTCCGGTTCTACACGCGCCATTTTTCCGAAGTGCGCGCAACGGCGGCGCGCTGCCTCGCCTTGCTCGCGGCTGATGGCGCGTTCTCCCCCGCCGCCGGGGTTTCCGTGGTGCTTACCGGCTCCGGCGGAGTCAGCATGGCCGAAATGCTGCAACTGCCCTTCGTGCAGGAAGTCATCGCATGCGCCAGGGCGATCGAAACGCGCGCGCCGCAAACGGACGTGGCCATTGAACTGGGCGGCGAAGACGCCAAGATCACGTTCCTCACCAATGGCGTCGAGCAGCGCATGAACGGCTCCTGCGCCGGAGGGACGGGAGCATTCATCGACCAGATGGCAGTTCTGCTCAAGACCGACGCCCCGGGACTGAACGATCTGGCGAGCCGCGCCAGCAACCTCTACCCGATTGCCGCGCGTTGCGGCGTATTCGCCAAGACCGACGTGCAACCGCTCCTGAACGAAGGCGTGGCGCGCGAAGACATCGCCCTCTCGGTGCTCCAGGCGGTCGTGCACCAGACGATCGGCGGCTTGGCCTGCGGCCGCAAGATTCGCGGCAATATCGCTTTTTTGGGCGGGCCGCTCAACTTTTTGCCGGAATTGAAGAAACGCTTCATCGCAACGCTCGCCATCGCGCCGGAAAACCAGGTCGAGACCGCGGACAGCGAATTATTCGTCGCCATCGGCGCAGCCCTGCATGGCGACCCCAAGGAAACGCGCGCTTTCGCGGACATCCTCGCGGCCTTTGAAAAGCTGGCCGCGTGCTCCGAAGGGCGCGCCGCCGCCCTGCGCCCGTTCTTCATGGATGAAGCGGAGCGCCGCGCCTTTGACGCGCGGCACGCCAAAGCGCGGGTCGAACGCGGCGACCTCGCCTCTTATCGCGGCCCGGCCTTTCTGGGCATCGACGGCGGTTCGACCACGACCAAGGCGGCGCTGATCGGTGAAAACGGGGAATTGCTCCATACCTATTACGGCGGCAACGAAGGCAATCCCATCAAGGTCGTGGGCGGCATTCTCACGGAAATTTACGCGCGTCTCCCCGAAGGCGCGCATATCGCCGCCTCGTCGGTGACGGGCTATGGCGAGGCGCTGATCCGCGAAGCCTTCCGGCTCGACCATTCCGAAGTGGAAACCATCGCGCACTACAAGGCGGCGGAACACTTCCTGCCCGGCGTCGATTTCATTCTCGACATCGGCGGACAGGACATGAAGTGCCTGCGGATCAAGGATGGCGTCATCGACAACATCCTTCTGAACGAAGCCTGCTCCTCCGGCTGCGGCTCCTTCATCGACACTTTCGCGCAATCGGTACGAATGCCGGTTGCCGATTTCGCCCGCGCCGCCCTCGATTCGCGCGCGCCGTCGGATCTCGGCTCGCGCTGCACCGTGTTCATGAATTCCAGCGTCAAGCAAGCGCAAAAAGAAGGCGCTTCGGTGGCCGACATCTCGGCGGGGCTTTCCTACGCCGTCATCAAAAACGCCCTCATCAAAGTCATCAAGATCAGAAGCCCGGAAGAACTCGGACAAAAAATCATCGTCCAGGGCGGCACTTTCTATAACGATTCGGTGCTGCGCGCGTTCGAGCTGATTTCCGGACGCGAGGCGGTGCGCCCCGATATCGCCGGCTTGATGGGGGCTTTCGGCTCGGCGCTGATCGCAAGGGAACGCTGGCAAAAGCAAGACGCCAGCACGACGCTCTCGCTGGAAGCCGTACAGAGTTTCGCGGTCAGGCATTCGATGATACGTTGCGGCGCGTGCGCCAACAGCTGCGCCATGACGGTCAACCGTTTTTCGGACGGACGCAAATTCATTTCCGGCAACCGCTGCGAACGCGGGCTGGGCAAACAAAAATCGGCAAGCGGCGACATCCCCGATCTCTACGCCTGGAAATACGAGCGCACATTCGGCTACGAACCCGAAAAGAACGCGCCGCGCGGGGTGATCGGCGTGCCCCGCGCCCTCAACATGTACGAAAACTACCCGCTCTGGTTTACCTTTCTCAGCGCGCTTGGGTTCGATGTCCGGCTGTCCGCGCCTTCTTCCAAAGCCTTGCTGGAACAGGGACTGGACACCCTGCCTTCGGATACGGTGTGCTACCCGGCCAAACTCGTGCATGGCCACATCGTCGATCTCGTCAATCAGGGCATCAAAAGCATCTTCTACCCTTGCATCCCTTATGAACAAAAAGAATTCGCCGACAGCGACAACCATTTCAACTGCCCTGTCGTCACGTCCTACCCGGAACTGATCCGCAACAATATCGACTATCTGAAAGAAAATGGCGTCGCCATGATCCAGCCTTTTCTCTCGCTGGAAAACGAAAAAAACCTCGCCCGGCAACTGATACGTGTTTTCCCGGACATCGCTCCCGCTGAAATCCGCCGCGCCCTCGCGCTTGCCTGGGCCGAGCAGACGCGCATGAAAGCCGATATCGCCCGGCAAGGCGAAAGCGTGCTCGACTACCTCAAGGAAACCGGCAAGCACGGCATCATCCTCGCCGGGCGTCCCTACCACATCGACCCCGGCATTCATCACGGCATTCCGCAAATGATCACCGCGCTCGGCATGGCCGTGCTCACCGAGGATTCCGTGGCGCACCTGGGCGCGCTGGACGCGCCGCTGCGGGTCGTCGACCAATGGACTTACCACGCCCGCCTCTACCGCGCCGCCGCGCTGGCCGCGCGCGAACGCGCCCTGGATATCGTTCACCTGAATTCCTTCGGCTGCGGGCTGGATTCCATCGCTGTCGACCAGGTACAGGAAATTCTCGCCCTGCGCGGCAAAATCTACACCGGCCTCAAGATCGACGAAGGCAGCAACCTCGGCGCGGCGCGCATCCGCATCCGCTCGCTCGAAGCCGCGCTGCGGGAACAGAAAAACAACCATCCGCCGGGCGCGCAAGTCATCCATTTCCACCCCCCGCGCAAAAACCGGCAAATCACCTTCACCAGGGAAATGCGGGACGATTACACCATCCTCGCCCCGCAAATGTCGCCGATGCACTTCCAGTTCATGGAACCGGCGTTCAGGGCCTGCGGCTACCGCGTGAAAATACTGGAAAACGTCTCGGCGAACGCCATCGACCACGGCCTGCGTTTCGTCAACAACGACGCCTGCTTCCCCTCGATCCTCGTCGTCGGACAACTCGTCGAGGCATTCCGCTCCGGGCAATACGCCCCGGACAAGACAGCGGTCATGATCGCGCAGACCGGCGGCGGCTGCCGCGCCACCAACTATATCGGCTATCTGAGAAAAGCCCTCGACGACAGCGGCTTCCCGCATGTCCCGATCATTTCGCTCAACGCGGTGGGCATGGAAAAGGGCAACGGCTTCAAACTGAGCCTGCCGCTGCTTCACCGCCTGATGATGTGCGTCGTCTATGGCGACCTGCTGATGCACACCCTTTTCCGCACCCGGCCATACGAAAAAGAAACCGGCATGGCCGACGCCCTCTACGCAACATGGGCCGCGCGCTGCAAGGAAGCCGTTTTCGACGGCGGTTTCCGGCGCTTCCGCAAAAACGTCCAAGACATCGTGCGCGACTTCGACGCGCTGCCGCTGACCGGCGCCGTCCGACCTCGCATCGGTCTGGTGGGCGAAATCCTCGTCAAGTTCAACCCCGACGCCAACAACGACATCGTGCGCGCCATCGAAAAGGAAGGCGGCGAAGCCGTCATGCCGGGACTCATGGACTTCCTGCTGTACTGCGCCTACGACTACGATTTCAACCACCGCTATCTGTCGCGCAGCAAGTTCGCGGCGCTGGCGGGCAACGCCGCCATCAAGGCGATGGACTTCTACCGCCGCGACATGCGAAAGGCGCTGGATGCAAGCGAGCGCTTCGTCGCGCCGCCAACCATCGACCAACTCGCCTTCGGCGCGTCCCCCATCCTGTCGCGCGGCAACCAGACCGGCGAAGGCTGGTTCCTCACCGCCGAAATGGTCGAACTGATCGAAGAAGGCATCCTCAACATCGTCTGCATGCAGCCTTTCGCCTGCATGCCCAACCACATCACCGGCAAAGGCGTCATCAAGGCGCTGAAGGGCCGCTACCCGGGCGTCAACATCACCGCCATCGACTACGATCCCGGCGCATCCGAAGTCAACCAGTTGAACCGCATCAAGCTGATGCTCTCGGTCGCGTTCAGGAACGCGCGGCAGGACGACGAAAGAGAACGTTTCAATCGCTGCGCATGACGTTTCAAAAGACAGGGGAGAGAAAACGGTAACCCATGCGGGCGCTTGCTTTCGCGCCCGTAAACGAACGGCTTTCCGTCCCCTGTCCTCTAATCCTATAATGCGCGGGTTCTCGCGGCTTCGCCGCGTTGCCGAAAAACCTTCCAGGGAACGCCGGATGAGAAATCGTTTGTTCATGAACTTGCGCCTTGCCGGACGCGCCGCGCTTTTGCTGACGGGCGTCGTTCTTTCCGCGCCGGTCGCCGCCGAATCCATTGACGCGGACGTTCCGATTCTCGCCGAGGAAATGCCGTTACCGCCGGATATTCCCAAGGCCATCGATCTCACCACGTCGACGCCCGATTTGTGGGAGCGGGTGCGGAACGGATTCCTCATGCCCGATCTGGAAGATGATCTGGTGTCGCGGCAGCAGCAGCATTACCAGTCGAATCCCGAATACCTGCGGCGCATGGTCGAGCGCAGCCGCCTGTATCTGCATCACATTGTCGGCGAAGTCGAACAACGGGGAATGCCCACCGAACTGGCGCTCCTGCCGATGGTGGAAAGCGCCTACAACCCGCTGGCCTACTCTCCGGCACAGGCTTCCGGTTTATGGCAGTTTGTCCCTTCCACCGGCAGGATTTTTCATCTCGAACAGAATTGGTGGCAGGATCAGCGCCGCGACATCGTGGCCTCCACCAGCGCCGCGCTGGATTATCTGCAATACCTGTACGAATTTCACGGCGACTGGCATCTGGCGCTGGCTTCCTACAACTGGGGCGAAGGCGCGGTCGCGCGCGCCAAGAGCAAGAACGCCGCCAAGGGTCTGCCGACCGACTTTTCCAGTCTTGACCTGCCCAACGAAACCCGCCATTACGTGCCCAAGCTACAAGCCCTGAAAAACATTTTCGCCGCCCCGGATCGCGTGGCGGAACTGGGCATTCCCGAAGTGCCCAATCAGCCCTATTTTCATATTCTGGCGACGGATGCGGCAATGGATATCGAACTTGCCGCCCGCTTCGCCGGAATGCCTCTGGAGGAATTCGCCGCCCTGAATCCGGCGCATAACCGTCCCATCATTCCGGCGCAGAGCACCCTCATCATTCCCGCTGACCGCGCGGATGATTTTCAGGCAAACCTGCGCCAATACGAGGCTCCCCTGATCAGCTGGCAAGCCTATACCCTGAAAGCCGGGGAAACGCTGGAAATGATCGCGCCGCGTTTTGGTCTGTCGGTCGAGAATCTGAAACTCATCAACGGCATTTCTCCCTTCCAGACCACGGTCGGCGCGGGCATTACCCTGCTGACGCCCGCCCAGGGCGAGGCGGCGCTGGATCATGCCGACTTTCTGGCGCTGGCGGCGCGACCGGACGCTCGCTTTGCTTTCGCCCGCTTCCATACGGTGCGATCCGGCGAAACCCTGTCGGGCATTGCCCGAAAATACAAAATGCCCGTGGTTGCCCTGAAGCGCCTGAATCGTCTCAGAACCAACCGCATTCGGGCGGGCGCGCAGATGATGATCAACCCGGTCGCCGCCCAGAACGGCAAACCCGCCTACCTGCTTGCGGCGAGGAACGCCGCGCCAACGCCCGCGAAGAAAAAACTTCCCGCGCCAGATGCGCTTCCCGCGCGGGAAGCGCCCCGCGTGGCGCATCACACCGTGCAAAAAGGCGACACACTCTTTTCCATCGCCAAACGCTATCGCGTCAATCTCGAAGACCTGATACGCTGGAATCGCCTGGCCGGAAAAGTCCTGCAAATCGGCACAACATTGCGGATTCGGCAACAGGAAGGCTGACCATTGCGCCGCATTGGCCGGGACGGCTTTGAATGCGGCGGAAGAAAAACATGCCAAGCGGTGAAATACCGATTTCCCGCCCGATGATGCTTGCGTCCGTCTCTAGGAGATTGAGATGAGACCGCGGACAAGCGCAAAGGGCGAGTTCATGACGCGAGAATTGATTGCAGCAATCCGTCGGCGGCGTCTTCCACCATGTCGATGACCACGTCGAAGCCGTAACCCAGTCCATAGTAGGGATCGGGAACCTCGGCGTCGTCGAAGTTCCGGGAAAATGGCATGAACAGGCGGATTTTCTCGTATTGCGCGGGCGCGCTCATGTGGCGCAGGCTATCCAGATTCACCCTATCCATTGCCAGCACCAGATCAAAATGCTGTAAATCCCGCTGCGTTACCTTGCGGGCGCGCATTCCGGAAAGATCGTAGCCGCGCGCCGCCGCCGCCCGTTGCGTGCGCGAATCCGGCGCTTCACCGATGTGGTAGCCATGCGTTCCGGCGGAATCCACCTCGAATTCGTTTTCCAGTTTGCGTTGCCGCAAAAGCCGCCGGAATATGCCCGCCGCCGTTGGCGAACGGCAGATGTTGCCCATGCAGACAAACAATACCCGGTATTTCCTTGTCTTGTTGCGGGCAGGCGCGGAAACGCCTTTTTTCTGCCTCGCCATGATGCGCTCTCCTTTTGCCCGATTTATCGTATAGGCAGCGTATCTGCCGCTGCGCTCAGGATTATAGCGCCATTGCGCGGGCTTCCGGCGCGGGGGAAGGCGTGACGGCTTTTAGAGAAGTTGCGCTCTTTGCGCCGCAATTTGGCGCCGGGGCAGCAGCTCATCGACGGGATATGCGACGCGCAGCAATATTCCCTGGCGCGGCGTGGGCGCATGGACGCTGAAATGACAGAAGCGCAAATCCAGCCCGGGCTGATCGTCGGCAACCACTTGATTGATGTTGTTGATGCGATAGCAAAATGTCCGCACGTTGAAGAGCCGCGCGGGATCGGCAAGACGCTGGATTATCCAGCGCAGCGTGTTTTCCAGATTCTGTAACGGCGCGTCCGCCGTCTTCAGCGCAGCCTCCCTTTCGGCCAGCTGGCGCGCCAGGGATTCCAGCGTCTCCGGCGCGTCCGCATTCGCCGTCTTTTCCGTCTTTTCCGTTTTTTCCGTTTTTTCCGGCACGGCCAGCGTCAGCATTTCGCCCAGTCCATCCTGCTGTCCATGATAGGCAAGCTGGGCGCGCAAGAAGGCGATCTCCTCGCGCCGCTCGGCGGCGTCTTCCTTCATTTGCGAAAGTTGGTGCAGGATTTCCAGCGTCAGTTGCTGGAACAACGCCCATACCAGATCACGGGAAAAAGTCGCCAGTTCCACGCGCGGTAAAAAAATACGGTGGCGCGCAAAATTCAGGCTGGTCACCGCCACATCCGAACGCAGCGCCTCATTTTCCAGCACCACGCCAAAATCCTTCCTCTCCTCGCAAACCGCGCCCAGCAGGGCATAGAACTGCGGCGCGAGCGGCTGTTCGTCCAGATAATCGCGCACTTCGTCCTGGCGGCTGAAAGTCTGTTGCAGTTCGTCGCTGCGCGCAAACAAGGCGCACAGCAGCGGCGCGGCGCGCCAATGCGCAAGGGAGGCGTCCAACGGACCGGGCATTTCATTCGCCACGCGCCGACAGAAAGTCAACGCGTTCGCAACGGCAGGCGCAAGCTGCGCCGGAGCGTCGGAAATCGCCAGAAGACGCGGGTCTATGGTTTTTATCAGACTGTCGATGGCCGCCGCCGTCTCCGGCGACTCTGCCTCGCGCTTGCCCAAGAACCAATCCAGAAAACTCATTGGCGCTCTCGCAACCAATCATTGAAGCGGGCGCGCGCGGCGTCGATGAGTTCTCCGGCGCACAATCCCACCGGGCCTGTTCCGGTGTCGACCAAATCATCCGCCGCCTGACCGTGCAAATGCGCCGCCGCCTGCAGGGCGGCGTCAGGCGGCCAGCCCTGTCCCAGCAGCGCCAGCAACATCCCCGACAGCACGTCGCCAAAACCGGGGCCGGACAAACCCGGATTGCCGGTGGTATTGAGCCACCACGCGCCGTCCGGCGCGCTGATGACGCTGCCGCTGCCTTTCAGCACAATCCAGGCGTGATAGCGACGGGCAAGCTCCTGCGCCATGCGGATGCGGTTTTGCTGAATATCCGCCGTCTGCAAATCCAGAAGGCGCGCGGCCTCGGCGGGATGCGGCGTCAGGAGGGTCGCTATTTTGCGGCCAAGCAGCGCGTTTTGCAGATTGTCGTCAAAGGCCAGCAGATTGAGCGCGTCCGCGTCCAGAACCAGGGGCGCCGGATAGTTGATGGCCAGTTCCAGCAATTCGGCGGCGTGATCGCTGCGTCCCATGCCGGGGCCACATGCCAGCGCGCTCAAAATTGCGTCGAACACGCTTTCGGGCTTGCGGATCATGATTTCCGGGTGCAGGAAGTCCACGCTTGGCGCCTGCGTATCCAGCAATCCGAGAAAAACGCAGCCCGCGCCCAGCTTCAGGGCCGCGCGTCCCGCCAGCAGGGCTGCGCCCGACATTGAATGCGTGCCGCCAATCACGCCGACATTGCCGTAAATGCCTTTGTGCGAGTTATATTTGCGGGGTCGCAGGCAATGCGCGAACATGTCTGGCGTAATCCGCTGTCCGTCGGGCGAACGCAGCGCGTCTGGCGCGATTCCCAGGCTATCGACGCGAATCTGGCCGCAGCAATCCGCGCCATTCGCCGTATAGAAGCCTGGTTTGGCCGCGATGAAAGCCAGCGTGTGCGTGGCGCGAATGACCGCGCCCTGACAAAAGCCCGTATCCGTATTCAGGCCGGAAGGGCAATCCAGCGCCAGCAAGGGGCAGTTCCATTCCCGCGCCAACCGGTTGGCCGCTTCCACCAGCTGCGCCGCGTCGTCGGTCAGGGCGCGCGTCAGGCCAATGCCGAACAATCCGTCGACAATCAGGTCGCAACGCGCTTCGGGCGGTATTTCCGGCACAAACGCGCCGCCTTCGTCCACGAACTGCCGGTACGCCTGCGCCGCGTCTTTCGGCAGGTGTTCGACCTCCCCATGCAATATCGTGATGACGGAAACCTGCCGCCGCCGCAACAAGGTTGCCATCGTCAGCGCGTCGCCGCCATTGTTCCCCGGCCCCGCCAGCACCAATACCGTTGTTGCCGCCGGAACATGCGGCGCGCCCAGCAAATCTTCCGCCCATGCCGCCGCCGCCGCTCCGGCGCGCCGCATCAACGCCGCATCGGCATACAGCGATTCCAGATGCCGCAGGCTGTCGCGGCAATACAGGGACAGTTGTGATTTTTCCGGCGAAAACGCGGGGGGAAGGCTTTTTTTCATGATGACAAAAAAATGAATCTGTCTGATTCCGCATTTTCCTCCGCTTGAAGGCATTGGTAAACAGAAAAGCGCGATTGCATACCTGCCTGGCCGCCCGGATCGGATTTGCGTCCCGCTTCACCGCCAAAGGCTTGCGATTCCCCGCCGCGCCCCTTACGATCCGCCGTCTGCCATTCCCTGACTCCTGATCCCTGATGAGTTACACCGCCCATTCCATTGCCGTCCTCAAGGGACTGGAACCCGTTCGTCATCTTCCCGGCATGTACACCCGCACGGATTCGCCCCTGCACATCGTTCAGGAGATGATCGACAACGCCGCCGATGAAGCCCTGGCGGGGTATTGCAAGCGCATCCAGGTCACGCTCCACTCCGATCATTCGATCTCGGTTCAGGATGACGGGCGCGGCATTCCCGTGGATATGCATCCCGTGGAAGGCGTTCCCAGCGTGGAAGTGGTTTTTACCCATTTGCACGCGGGCGGCAAGTTCAACAAAAACGAGGGCGATTCGGCGTATCGTTTTTCCGGCGGCTTGCATGGCGTGGGGGTTTCCGTCACCAACGCGCTTTCTTCGCGCCTGGAAGTGGAAGTTGCCCGTGATGGCGCGCGTTACCGGATAGTCTTTGCGGGCGGCAAGGTCGTGGAGCCGCTGCGGCGAATCGGCGAGGCGTCCCGACGGCAGAGCGGCACCTGGACGCGCGCCTGGCCGGACGCGCAATTTTTCGACACGCCGCGAATCTCCCCGCCCGAACTGGAACGCCTGCTGCGCAGCAAGGCCGTGCTGTTGCCGGGACTGGAAGTCGGCTTCGTCATCGAAGGCGGCGAGACGCGCCTCTGGCGCTTCGATCAGGGGATGCGGCAATATCTCTCCGAGCAGATTCAGGGCGAACTGGCGGCGCCCCTGTTCGTCAGCGAAAAATACGTTCAGGCGCAGGACGAAAATTTTCCCCAGGGCGCGGGCGCGGCCTGCGCCCTTTGCTGGACGACGGAAGGCGCGCTGGCGCGTGAATCCTACGTCAATCTCATTCCCACGCCAGCGGGCGGCACCCATGAGGCGGGGTTGCGGCAGGCGGCTTTCGAGGCCGTCAAGAATTTCTGCGAACACCATGCCCTGATTCCCAAGGGCGTCAAACTCGCCGCCGAAGACGTGTTTTCGCGCATGAGTTTCGTCCTTTCCGCGAAGGTGCTGGATCCTTCCTTTCAGGGACAAACCAAGGAGCGGCTCAACTCGCGCGACGCCATGCCGCTGGTCGTCCGCATGTTGCGCGATCCGCTGGAATTCTGGCTGACCGGGCATCCAGAAGCGGCGAAAAAAGTGGCGGAACTCGCCATTCGCGCCGCCCAGACGCGCAATCGCGCCGTACAGAAAGTGGAAAAGCGCAAGCAATCCGGCGCCGCCATTCTTCCCGGAAAACTCTCCGATTGTCAGTCCGAGGACATCCGCCGCAACGAGCTTTTTCTGGTCGAGGGCGATTCGGCGGGCGGTTCCGCCAAATCTGGGCGCGACAAGGAGATCCAGGCCATTCTGCCCCTGCGCGGCAAGGTGCTGAATACCTGGGAAGTCGAACCCGGCAGTCTGTACGCCAACCGGGAAATCCACGACATCGCCGTGGCGCTGGGCATAGACCCGCATCCGCCGGAATCCGACGACAGCGTGCTTGCCAGTCTGCGCTATGGCAAGGTCGTGATCATGACCGACGCCGATGTGGATGGTTCGCACATCCGCGTGTTGTTGTGCGCCCTGTTTTATCGTCATTTTCCCAAGCTGGTGGAACAGGGGCATCTCTACTTCGCGCAGCCGCCGCTCTATCGTCTGGATGTGCCGGGGCAAGGCAAGAACCGTCCGCCGCGCAAGGTCTACGCGCTGGACGAAAGCGAGCGCGAAGCGGAACTGGACAAGCTGCGACGGGAAAAAATCCGTCTGGAAAACGTCAATATTTCCCGCTTCAAGGGTCTGGGTGAAATGAACCCGGAGCAACTCTGGGAGACCACCATGTGCCCGGACACCCGCCGCCTGATGCGTGTGCGCCTGCCTCGTCCGGAAGAAGCGGAGCCGCTGATGAACATGCTCATGGCGAAGAACGAATCCGCGGGGCGCCGCGCCTGGATGGAACAAAACGGCGCGCTGGTCGGCGCGGACGCATAGCGTTTTGTGAGGGGCGCGGGCAATCTTCGGGAAACGCCGCGCGGACGGCGGCGCGTCCGCGCGATGGCATTGCAGGCGGGCGAACAGTTCGTCAGGCGCGCTTGACCTGCGTCAGATCCCGCACCGCGCCCCGGTCGGCGGAAGTGGCAAAGAGCGCGTAGGCTTGCAGCGCCGGGGAGACGCTCCGTTGCCGATTCGACGGGTGCCAGGCGGCGTCGCCTTTTGCGTTCATCGCGGCGCGGCGGCGGGCAAGTTCGGCGTCCGCAACTTCCAGACGGATGCGGCGCCGGGGGATGTCGATTGCTATCGCGTCGCCTTCCTCGATAAGCCCGATCGCGCCGCCGTTGGCGGCTTCCGGCGAGACGTGGCCGATGGAAAGCCCGGAGGTGCCGCCGGAAAAACGGCCATCGGTCAGGAGCGCGCAGGATTTGCCCAGCCCCTTTGATTTCAGGTAACTCGTCGGGTAGAGCATTTCCTGCATCCCCGGCCCGCCCTGCGGACCTTCGTAGCGAATCACCACCACATCGCCCGCCTTGACCTGGTCATTCAGGATGCCTTCCACCGCTTCTTCCTGACTCTCGAACACCCGCGCCCTGCCGGTGAAGGTAAGGATGGAGTCATCCACGCCTGCGGTTTTCACGATGCAACCCTTTTCGGCGATGTTGCCGTAAAGCACGGCCAGGCCGCCGTCCTGGGAATAGGCATTGGCCTGATTGCGGATACAGCCCCGCGCGCGGTCGAGGTCAAGTTCCGGCCAGCGGCGGGATTGGGAAAAGGCTTCCCGGCTCGGCGCGTTGCCGGGCGCAGCCCGGTAGAATTCCAGCACATCGGGGTCGGCGGTCGTGACGACATCCCGCGCGTCCACGGCTTCGCCCAGGGTTCGGGCATATACCGTGGGCAGCGAGCGGTCAAGGAGACCGGCGCGCGACAATTCCGCCAGGATGCCCAGGACGCCGCCCGCCCGGTGTACGTCCTCGACGTGATAGCGATCGGTGGCGGGCGCGACCTTGCACAGGCACGGCACCTTGCGGGAAATGCGGTCGATATCGGCCATCGTGAAATCGACGCCCGCCTCGTGGGCGACCGCCAGCAGGTGCAGCACGGTATTGGTGGAGCCGCCCATCGCCACATCCAGGCTCATGGCGTTCTCGAATGCCGCCTTTCTGGCGATGGAACGCGGCAGGATGGCGGCGTCGTCCTGTTCGTAATAGCGTTTGCACAATTCGACGATGAGCCGCCCGGCGCGGATAAAAAGCCCCTTCCTGTCGGCATGCGTGGCGACCAGCGTGCCGTTGCCGGGAAGCGACAAACCCATCGCCTCGGTCAGGCAGTTCATGGAATTGGCGGTAAACATGCCGGAACAGGAGCCGCAGGTCGGGCAGGCGACTTCCTCGATGGCCGCGACATCGGCGTCGGAAACCTTCGCGTCGGCGGCCTTCACCATGGCGTCGATCAAATCCAGCTTGATGACGCGGTTCTCCCTTTCCAGCCTGCCCGCCTCCATCGGCCCGCCGGAGACGAACACGGCGGGAAGGTTGAGGCGCATGGCGGCCATCAACATGCCGGGGGTAATCTTGTCGCAATTGGAAATGCACACCATGGCGTCGGCGCAATGGGCATTGACCATGTATTCGACCGAATCGGCGATGAGATCGCGGGAAGGCAGCGAGTACAACATGCCGTCATGCCCCATGGCGATGCCGTCGTCAATGGCGATGGTGTTGAATTCCCTGGCGATGCCGCCCGCCGCCTCGATTTCTTGCGCCACGAGCGCACCGATGTCCTTGAGATGCACGTGCCCCGGCACGAACTGGGTAAACGAGTTGACCACGGCGACGATGGGTTTTGAAAAATCCTTTTCCTTCATGCCGGTCGCCCGCCACAAGGCGCGCGCGCCCGCCATGTTGCGACCGTGGGTGGAAATGTGGGAACGATATTGCGGCATGAGGATTCTCCGTTGGCGCGAATTTGAAAAACGGAAATTGTAAAGGTTTGGAGCGCGGCTTGGGAAAGACGAGAAGGAATCTCTGTCTGTCGCGGTCGTATTGGCCTGTTTGCCGTTTCTCTGTCCGTTCCATTGAAAAGCCCGCGCCGCGCCATGACGGACGCCGCCGGGATGACGGCATCGCGTTCCGCCTGAATGGCGGGTGACGGCGCGAAAAGTCTTGCCTTGTGTACCTTGTGTACAATGCTCCTAGCATCATGTAGGATGATGCTCCTGATATATCGCCATGAAAGGCTGGACAAATGATCCCGAACGCTTCACCATGAATTCGATCCAGAAAATGCCGGGACAAGAGCAGGAAAGAACGGATAAAACCCTGTTTGTACCCCCTGACGAAAGTTCTGTAGACCCTTTCAAGGAAAACCCATGACCCAGGAAATCATACTTGCCATCGGCATGTTCACCGCCGTGGTGCTCGCGCTGGCGAGCATCATTCTGTCTGGTCAGCAGCGGCGATGTCCGGATCAACATCAACGGCGAGCGCGACATTGATGTGCCCGCCGACGGCAAACTCCTGCAAACGCTGGCGGGAA